>CAYRCA010000095.1:4390-11193 GCA_964422565.1 uncultured Acidobacteriota bacterium
CTCCTCCGTCCCTCCGCCATGGAACAATCGCCAAAGGACTCCCCCTCGCTTCCGGAAGGGGGCGGGGGTGGGAGCGCCGATTGGATCAGCGGGCCGGCGCGCCGCCGCTCCCCCGAACGGGAAGAAGAGCCGAACTTGCGGTGTCAACCGTAACGGGACCCCTCCCGAAATTATTACCGGCTCTACGTTAGCACAAATCCGGGGAGGATCCCAGGAACCAGTGAGGCCGAAAAAGCACGTTCCATCAGTGGATAACCCGGATTCCCGTCTGGGAATCCCCTCCTACCGCGGATCGAGGAAAGACCCCCGATAGCCCTTTCCTGGACGAGAACCTGCCCTGATTGGAGAACCATCCGATTGTCCGCGGCGGACTCCGTCGTGCCTGCCCTGTGCGGGCCGCCGCGCGGCGGCCCGTCGGCGTTTTCCCTGAATTCCGGCGGGTGGGCGGGCCGGACGTTTGCCGCCGGGCCTCAACGCGACGGATACACTCTCGTTCCTGTTCGCCGAGTAGCCAGAGACGTCGGACAGCGATACAATCTCGGACCGATGTTCAGACGAGCGGGCGGATGCTTTCTGGTGGTCTTTCTTGGCTTCCCAATCTCCCACTCGCTGGGGGCCGGTCGGGACGAGCCGACCGTGACGGGCGGTGTGTTCGTGGGTGGAAGCGGCATCTTCAATCTCGATCGAAACACTTCCGATCCCGCCCTGGAGGTGGGGGGCTCCGCCGACCTCCGGCTCGGCGAGGGCTGGGCGTTGACCGGTAGCGTCGGTTTTCTGACAAACGTGGGAACGAAGGATGCCTTCGACAATCGATCGGGTCAGTTCTCGACGGGATTGCGACGCTACTTCGCTCGCCAAGGGCGGCTGCTTCCTTTCGCCAACGCCGGCTATGCCTACGTAAACGGCGAGGACGACACACACCACTTCGGTTTCGTGGGGGCAGGGGTCCGACATTGGTACGGCGAGACGATCGGCTGGCAGCTGGAGGTTCGCGACTACATCAAGAGCGGCGTTAACCATCTGCAGGTCCGTCTTTCAGTGCTGCTGCGCTGATCGGGGGAGGCTGAAGCACGGTGGTGGCGGAGAACGGACGGCGTCAGGGAAGATCGAGTTCAGCGACAACCGGATAATGATCCGAAAGCATCGCGGTCGTTTCGTCACGTACGATTGTCGCGGATCTTGCTGATTCGGCAAGGTTGGAGCTGACCAGGATGTAATCAATCCTCCGGTCGGTGCCGTGATTCTCCTCCCGGCACAATTCCGTCGGAAAGGTGCCCACGAACGGCGCATCCGCCGGGCGAAACCGGGCCACCAGATCGACGTAACCGGCGTTCAGGATCTCCTCCAACCCGCCGTAATCGAGTTTTCCCTCATTCAGATGTCTTGAACCGGGGTGCCGCTGATCCAGCATCGTGAAGAACGGTTCGAGTTCCTTGTCATTGTCGTAATAGGCCTTGTCGGCGGGGGAAAATCCGTTGAAATCACCGACCAGGACAATTCGCGGATCGGATTCGGGCAGGAGCGCGACATCCTTCTTCAGCAGTCGCGCCTCCTCGATCCGTCGCTCGAAGTGCCTCGGGTGAAAGTGGATGACATAGACGTAGATCCCGCAGATCTTGCCGCGCAGCAGGCCATGGTGCATCCCCTCGCGGATCCGCTTCACCTCGGTGATGGGGAAGCGCGAGGTCAAACCGGTGGAAAAGCCGTCCTCCTTCAACAACACGACCTGAGTATGCCCCCAAGCCCGGGCGTCCGCGGCCAGCCTCTCCGGCGTGTAGCCGTTCAACTCCTGCAACGCCACCACATCCGGGCGCCGCTGGGCCATCCATTTCAGCCACTCTCCACGCCGCGGTCCGGGTTTCTCCAAGAATCCGACCAACACGTTGTAGGAAACAATCCGTAGAGGTCCGCCCTCCTCAGTCCTCAGACCCAACGCGAGGCCGGTGAAGCCGATGACGGGGATTGCCACATGTCTCTCCGCGCCTATTCGTGTCCACTCATATTTAAACGACTTTCGCCCCACCGAGCAAGCGGCGCCGGGATGATGTCCCGCCGGGATGATTGACTTGCGTCGACCTTTGGGAGAGCATGGGAGCCAACTTCTATCGGCTGAGGTGGTGGATCGGCGTACCCGGGCCGATCGGAATCCTCGGTGTGGGAGTCGAGGGTTTCGCTTCGAGTCGGGAAGGCTTCGCCTCTCTTGGACTGCCCCGGGTTTCGGCCGACCCCTTCCAGTTGGGCGAGGAGGTTGACAGTCATGGCATTCAGGCATCTCTTGAACGCGATTCTGCTTCTGGCCTTTCTTTCTTTCGGCGTCGCGGAGGCCTTACCTTCGCAGCGGGACCTCGTGCGTGAAGTGCAGCTCAAGCTGAGCGACGCTGGTTTTGACCCGGGCCCGGCGGACGGACTGATGGGCCCTCGGACTCGCGAGGCGATCCGAGGCTTTCAGGAGGCCAAGGGGCTTGCCGTCAGCGGGCGGCTCGATGAGGCAACCCGGGAGGCGCTGGGGATCGAGGTGCCCGCGGTCTTCGTTCCGGCCGGAACCCGGATACACACCCGGCTGAACGATCGGCTTGCCTCCGACCGTTCCAGCGCCGGCGACCGCTTCACCATGACCGTGGGGGAGGCGGTGGCCGTGGGCGACACGGTCGTCGTCCCGAGGGGAGCGGTCGTGTCGGGAACCGTATCGGAAGTCGAACCCGCCGAGCGTCCCCAGAAGGGCGGCAGGCTCGTGCTTCGGCCGGTGAGTATGCGGGTCCATGGCGAGAGTTACGCCCTGTCGGGGGAGATCACGGCGGAAGGGGAGTCCCTCGAAGGCGAGGGCAGCCTCCGCGAGGATCTCGGCAGGATCGGCCTCGGCGCCGGGGTTGGCGGCGTGGTCGGCGGGATCGTGGGCGGTCGGAGGGGTGCTCTGATCGGCGTGATCGTGGGTGGCGGCGGCACGTTTCTGGGAACCCGGGGGGAGCAGGTGGAACTGCCCGTGGAGACCCGCCTGATCGTGCAGGTCGCCGAGGGCTTCAGCATGCCCCTGGTGCAGTAACGTCTCCCGCCGGCGTAACGGCGGGGTATCGCCGCCCGTGTGTAGCGCCGCCGGCGCGCATCCCCGGGACGGGCGGCGGGATCTCCTCCCGCGCCACCTTCGCCCCTTGCGTCATTCTTGTCCCTTCTGTTCCTTCGCTCTTTCGCGGCAAAAGCGGCGGAAGTTCCCGTTTGACTGGCGCCGGCGCAGAGGGCATGATCGGAG
This sequence comes from uncultured Acidobacteriota bacterium, assembly GCA_964422565.1. Classification (GTDB taxonomy): domain Bacteria; phylum Acidobacteriota; class UBA6911; order RPQK01; family JAPXNP01; genus CAYRCA01. Next base: position 7,635 of record CAYRCA010000095.1, read on the forward strand.
AAACGTCCGCAATGGCTTCGGGGTTTGGCGCCGGTGCGGGAACGTAATCTGGAGAGAAATGCGATGCAAGAGAAGCTGCGGGTTGGGATCGCGGGAGCCTCCGGCTGGATGGCCGGGGCCCTCGCCGTGGGAGTCGAATACGAGGAGGGATTCGATCCCGAGTCCGGATCGGGAAGAAAAAGCCCCGAGTCGACGGTTTCCGCCTTGTGCGACCTGGATCTGGAACAGACCGAGCGGAGGAAGACCGAACTGGGTCTGGACGGGGCCCGCTGTTTTCGGTCCTACGAGGAAATGCTTGCTTCCGACGGGGTGGACGCGGTCGTCGTGGTGGTACCCAACCACCTTCACGCGGACTTCGCCATCCAGGCCCTCGAGGCGGGGAAGCATCTTTTTCTGGAGAAGCCGTTCGCGACCACCTGGGAGGACTCGCAGCAACTGGCCGAGGCGGTAAAGCGGTCGCCCATGACCACGAAACTCGACTACATCGTGCTCCACTATGACGAGCAGGAGAATTTGCGGGCCCTGGTGGAACAGGGGGCATTCGGGACGCTGGGGTCCATCCATTGCACCTATCGGCATCCGATCCAGGTGGGACAATCCGAGGGGCAGAAGTGGAAGCTGTCGCGGCGGCGGTCCGGGGGCGCGATCCCCATGGGAGTTTGCCACGCGGTTTCGATGGCGGTGTACCAGGTTGGCGCGGCGCCCGATTGGGTCGTGTGCAAAACCTGCCCGCCAAAGCTCCGCGCCTTTGACTACGATACCCAGGTCGACATGATCGTCTCTTTTGCGAACGGCGTCGTCGGGGTCGTTCAGGGGAACATCGACTTCGCCGAGAAATACGACGCCCGCCACACGATCATCGGGACGGAGGGACAGTTCGACTACAACCCCTACAATCCGCTGGAGAGCCGAGTGACCTGGTCGTCCCAATCGCTGGGGCGGTCTTATTCCCCCGATCCCGAGTTCGCGAAGCATCACTTGGACAGCGGGGATGTGTGGAAGCATCAGTGCGCCCGGACGATCCGGGAGTTCGTGCGTCACGCCCGGGCCGGCCGCAAGGATCCGCTGCTGGGTCTCGAGTCGGACGTGGTACGGCGGGTTGAGTCGATCATCTGGGCGGCCGAGCGCTCGGCAAGGGAGGGCAGCCACCCGGTCGCCACCGCCGATTTTCTTCCCTGACGCCGGCAGCGCCGGGGTGCGGGGGTTCAGAGTTCCCGGTTCCCAGTTCAAAGTTTCGAGTTCCGAGTTTCGGGTTTCGAGTTTCGGGTTTCGCGTTACGAGTTTCGAGTTTCGACGTGCGGTGAAGTTTGTCGCCGTTGACGAATGCCCGGTGCTGGCTGCCCGCTGACGGCTGCCGCTGACCGCTGCCCGCCGGCTCGGAAGGAGGGTCCCATGGCTGCAAGATTCCTCTCCGCACTTCTGGCTGTTGGCTTCACTCTCAACGTCTTCCCGTCGAGCGACACCGGGCCCCCGCCGGTAACGCGGTGGGCGGACGGATGGCGGGAGACCGCCCTGGACGCGTACGTGCGGACCGATGATCCGCACTATGCCTATGTCCATTACCACACTTCCCTTAACCCTTCTCTGGGCACGACGTCGTACCTGCTGGAGATGACGTCCCAGCAATGGCGCGGCCCCGACGAGGTGGACCGGACGGTGTGGGAGCACCACTTGCGGATCATCGTCCCTCAGACGGCCTCCGGAACCACGGCTGTGCAGTTCGTGGACGGGGGAAGCAACAACGGGGAGCCGCCCACCTCCGGCGACCTCGCTTGGGAAGTTCTCGCGTCTCAGCTTGGAATGGTTCTGGCTGTGGTGAGACAGGTACCGAACCAGCCGCTTTATTTCTCGGATGAAGCGGATCGTCCCCGCTCCGAAGACGCGGTCATCGCGTACTCGTTCGATCGCTTTCTCCGCACCGGCGACGACCTCTGGCCGGTCCTTCTGCCCATGACCAAGGCCGTGGTGCGCTCGATGGACACCGTCCAGAGTTTTCTGGGTCAGGACCTGCCCGAGGAGGAGCGGATCGAGATTCTGGACTTCGTCGTGGCCGGGGCCTCCAAGCGGGGATGGACCAGTTATCTGACCGCGGCCGTCGATTCGAGGGTGATCGGCCTGATTCCGATCTCGATAGACATCCTGAATGCCGAGCCTTCGCTGCGCCACCATTGGGAGACGTACGGGTTCTACGCTCCGGCCATCGGTGACTATGCGGCTTTCGACATCTTCTGCAGGCTCCCCAGCGAGGACCCGGAGGGGAGACTTCTCGAGCTGGTCGATCCCCACTCGTACCGGGCTCGGCTGTCGATGCCGAAGTTCGTCATCAATTCGGCGGGGGATCAGTTCTTTGTACCCACGTCCTCCCGCTTCTACTTCGGCGACTTGCCGGACCCGAAGGTTCTGCGTTACACGGTGAATACCGATCACGCGCAGGATCCTCCGACCCTGGCCGCCGGGGTCGTCGCCTGGATTGGGTCTCTCCGGGAGGGAGAGGATCTTCCCGAGTTCGACTGGAGCTTCGAGGGGGAGGGCGTCCTTCGGGTGGTGACCGCCACGACGCCCCAGAACGTCCGGCTCTGGCGGGCGACCAATTCCAACGCCCGAGATTTTCGGCGGGAGACCCTGGGACCGGTCTGGACCTCGGCCGCCGTCGAGTCCTCGGGGGCCGGGATTTATACGGCCACGGTTTCTCCGCCCCAGCAGGGCTTCACCGCTTATCTGATGGAACTCGACTTCGGCGACGGCCATGTCTACACCACCGAGGTGGGTGTGGTTCCCGATGTCCTTCCCTTTGCGGGAACCCACTGCGCCGCAACCCGATACTTTCCCCAGATCGCCGACGGCCGGTCGGGAAGCGTCGCCCTCAGAACGGAGATCGCTCTCCTCAACACGGGCGAAGACAGTCTTGTCAGGCTCGAGTTCTTCGACACGGCCGGCGAGCCGATGGAGATGGAGCTGGGTGACCTGGGAATGGAAAGCTCTTTCGAGATCCCGCTGGCGAGGGGCCGTTCGTACTCGGTCACGACACCGGGAACGCGGGAAGGCCTTCAGGTCGGATACGCTCGCATGAGTGCCGGTTCCGGCGTGGGAGGGACGGCGCTGTTCACGCGGCTGGACGCCCCCAGGGACCTCGTCCTGACGGAGGCGGGCGTTCCCGCAACCGACGTGCTTACGAGATTCAGCGTGCTGGTGGATTCGATGGGGGAGAAGGACACCGGCGTCGCCCTGGTGAACCCCTGGGAGGAAGAGGCACGGCTGCAGCTGCGTCTGTACGATGAAGAGTTCGAGTTGATGGGAACGGAGGAGCTGGTTCTCAATCCGGGCGAGCACCGGGCGCGTTTCCTCTTCGAACTGTTCGAGCACTTGGGAGAGCAGGTCAGGGAGATGCGGGGGGTGTTGACAGTCCACAGCGATCGGCCGCTGGCCGCGTTGACTCTTCGGACCCGGGACGATCCGGCTCTGGTCTTTCCCGATCGTGTTCCCATCCTGACCGCATTCCCCGTGGTGCCCGGCGTTCCCGATTAAGTGCCGCCGCCGGCCCGGCTCCGGGCGACTGCGC
>CAYRCA010000096.1:0-11028 GCA_964422565.1 uncultured Acidobacteriota bacterium
CGGCCGGCGAAAGGCGCCGCGAAAGCGATGTTTGCGGCGGGCGGGCGGGCCGTTACCGGCAGGTCAGGCCAGCGAGCACCTCCTGCGCCCAGCCGACGTACTCGGGGCGCTCCTCGAACTGATAGGCGGCGAAAATTCGCAGTCCGGCAAGCCTCCCCTGATTCACCAGCTCGACATAGTGGCGCAGCACGCGCCTGAATTCCTTCTCCGTGAGCCAGCGCCCGCCGGCCGGGCCGGCCCGCAGGTACAGACCCGCGATCACGGGCCGGTCGGGGTGGTGTTGCAGCCCGGCCTCCAAGTGCTCCTCGGCCCGTGCCAACAGATCGGGATCGTTCCCCCAGAGATTGAGGATCACACCGTCGATGTCGAAGTCGAAGGCGTGCCGACCCTGGTCGCGGTGGGGATAGTGCGGAACCCAGAGCTGCAGGTCGGGGTTGATGTCCCTAACGGCGGCGATGATCTCCCGCCACTGTTCCTCGGTTCGGTTGCCGTCCTCGATCTCGTCGTAGAAGTCGTTCAAATACATCCCCAGGATCCCCGGGCGGCTCAGCGAGAGCTCCGCCACCCAGCGGGCGTGCCGCAGCGAGTCCTCGTGGGTCCACCCCCAAGCGGCACGCTCCACCTTGGCGAACACGTACTCGACTCCCGGGATCTGGAGCAGACGGTACATGTGGGTCTCCTCCCAAACCTGGCCCGAGTACGCCGGGTCGTGGGACCAGATGAGGTTGAACCCGAGCTCCCCTACCAGGGGCGTGGGGTCCAGGTCCCTCCGGTGATTCCACAGGGAGACGAGGCACACCGTTCTTGAGGCGCCCGGCCGGCCGGTCTCCGGCTGGGGCGCTTCGGTTTCCGGAGCCCCCGGGGTTGGCTCCGCCATTTCCTCACCAGTCGCCGGAGGCGCCTCGGCGGGACCGGTCGCGACAGAGTCAATACTCAGGAGCAGGAAAACGATGCCCAACATCGTCTGGTGCGATTTCACGACGTCCTCCCCGCAGCGGTCTGAGTGACCCCTCGCCAGTCCCTTCGCCCGGCCTTCCAAGGATCGCCTCTCCTTTCGGCCGCCCGGTCGGTCGATGCCGCTTCTCGGTGTCCAAGACCGCCGGTCGGGACATCGAAAGCTTACGCCGAAGCGTCATTCCCGGCAACGGCTCTTTGTTATCGCGAGAGTCACGGACTGGCTTTGCGTGGAGATTTCCTGGATGAGGGGTGGTAGAATGCGCCACCAATGAGTCGTCCCGCGTGGGGGCGGGCGCGAACCTTTTCCCGAGGAGGACACAATGAGATATGGAGCTTGGCTCTTACTCGTCTCGTTGGCGGCGATGTCCCCAAGCGTTGGAACTCCCGCTTCGGTCTCGGCGGCGGCCGCGGAGGAAGGGGAGGTTACCGCTTCCGACGGAGTCACGCTATTCTACACCCGTCGAGGGGATGGGCCCGTCTCCCTGGTCTTCATCCATGGATGGGCATGCAATTCCGGCTTCTGGTCGGCGCAGATGGATGCCCTTGCCCCCGACTACCGGGTGGTGGCGCTCGATTTGCCCGGGCATGGCCGGTCGGGCGCGGACCGCGGGGAATGGAGCCTTCCGGGCCTGGGTGCGGACGTCAAGACCGTCGCGGACGCGCTCGGGCTGCGACGGATCATCCTGGTGGGACACTCCATGGGGGGGCCGGTGGCGTTGGAGGCCGCCCGGTTGATGCCCGACCAGGTGATCGGAGTAGTGGGAGTGGACACCCTGCATGACGCGGAGTTCGAGTGGGATCCAGCCCTGTGGAGGCAGACTCTGCACGCCTTCGAGGAGGACTTCCCGGCGAGCTGCGAAGGATTCGTCGAGTCCATGTTTCTTCCCGAAACCGACTCAGCACTCGTCGACCGTGTGCGTTCCGAGATGTGCGCCATCCAGCCGAAGATCGGCGTCGAACTGCTCCGCGTCTTTCCGGAATACGACCTCCCGGAGGCCCTCCGCCAGGTCCAGGCGCCGATCCGGGGAATCAACGCACCGTTTCTACCTACCAACGTGGAGAACAACCGCCGGTACGCGCGGGATTTCGATGCCGTGGTCATGGAGGGGGTGGGGCACTTTCTCATGATGGAGAAGCCGAACGAGTTCAACCGATTATTGCGGGAAACCGTCGAAAGTCTGTTGCGGTAGGGGGATACCCCCAAGGGCGGTGCGTGTCCGGGCATCTACAACAGTTACAAGTGTTTGACCGAAGGGACCGGTTTGGCGTGGAGGCGCCCCCTTGCTGAGCGGGTACCATGGGATTGCGCCGCAAGGACCGCCAAGTGCGCTTTTGCGGAATCCCGCCCCCTTATCCGAAGGTGGTCAATGATTCGTCGTGCAGAGGCGTTCCGGGAGAGTTAAGATGGAAGTGTTGGGTGCCGTTGTTGTCCGGCGACTTCGAACCGTTGTCGGACCGTGGCCCTGACGGGAGTTAAACGATGAACGCCTCGACCGAATCCCTCCGGGATGTTCTCGACGCCCTCGATCGAATTCGCCTCTACATGGAGGAGGGCAGGGAAGACTTCTTCGAGCAACCGCTTATCCAGGAGGCCGTTTGCCGCAACCTCGAGGTTGTGCGCGGCGTCTGCGGATCGCTGCCCTCCTCGTTGAGGGGTCGGTTTCGCCTTCTTTGCCCCAATTCGCAGCCGACCGGTCTCGGCGATCCCATCCAGGAGTACTTTGGCGGCGGCCGGGTGCAACTCTGGTCCCTGCTGGAGGAGGAACTCTCGGCCCTGCGGCGGCGGGTCGAGGAACAGTTGGCGGTCGGCGTCGAGTCCGACTGAGAGAGCCTCCGGTTGTCTGTTCGGAAAGGGGTCGGTGGTGCTGGTCGGGAGCCCGCAGCCGCGTCTGCGGGATTGCGGTCGGAGATGCCCCGCCGCGGTCACACGCCGCTCCCCTTCATAGGCGGAACCGACGAGGGCGGCGGGTCAGGCGGTGCCGCGCAGGTTCTCGATCAGATACTCACAGGTTCTGAGGCCGAAGGCCAGGATGGCCAGAGTCGTTGTCTTGTCGGTGGGAAAGGGGAACACGGAGGCATCGCAGAGATACAGATTGTCCACATCGTGGCACCGGCCGAAACGGTCGGTCACGAACTTCGCCGGATCGTCGCCCATGCGGCACGTCCCCACTTCGTGCTGGCTGTAGCCGGGCCATAGGGGTTTCTCGCCAACTCCCCACAACTCGCCTCCGGCGGCCTTCAGAATCTCGGAACAAACCTCCTGCGAGTGCTTCCACATCAGGAGTTCGTTGGGTCCCCAGTTGAAGTGGAATCGTAAGACCGGAATCCCGAAAACATCCCTCACCTCCGGATCCAGGTCCACGTAGTTGGTCGGACAAGGCAGGGAAGGTGCCTGGATTGTGAAGCTGACCGGGGTCGGATAGTAGCGCTTGACGGCCCGCTTGAACTCCGATCCGAAACCTTCCAGACGACTGTAGTACCAGGGAAATTCCCCACACCCGCCTCCGGGATAGACCGAGTACCCTCGAATAAAGCTCTCCCGGCGGGGATTCTCGAGATTCTGCCAGCGGGGCATCCAGGCCACGGTGCTGTTGGAGACATTGTCCGGTAGACTGGGCCCGCCCAGAAGCTGCGGCAGGAAGCCGCGGGCCGAACTGCCATACAGGTGGTCGCAAAGATTGCGCCCCAACTCACCGCTGGAGTTGGCGATTCCCGTCGGCCAATGCCGTGACTTGGAGTTCAGCATGATTTTCGTCGTCTCCAGGCACGAAGCCGCCAGGACCACGGCCCGGGCGTGAACCTCGATCTCGTTTCCAGTGGTGCGGTCGATATAAGAGACGCCTTTGGCCCGCCCGGTGTCGTCCACCAGCACACTCCTGGCCACCGCGTTGGTGCGCAGCTCGAGCCTTCCGGTCTCTTCCGCATGGGGCAGGAGGAACCACGGGGTGGAGAAGAAGGATCCGGTGTCGCACCCGGAGGAGCAGTCCCCGCAGTAGTGGCAGGCGGGCCGGTCGCGATGGGCGACCGTCAGCTGGGCGATCCGGTCCGGGAGGTACGGGACTTCCAATTTCCGCGCCCCCTCCCCAAGGATGTAATCGAGGCATCTAAAACGGATCGGAGGGAGATAAGACCCGTCGGGATTGCTGGGCCGGTTCTGGATCGTGCTGGCAATTCCGATCATCTTTTCTACGCGAGTGTAGTAGGGATCGATCTCCTCGTACCGAATCGGCCAGTCCACGTCGAAGCCGTCGAGGCTGGCCGCCTGGAAGTCGATGTCTCCGAACCGCGGCGAGGAACGCCCCCAGAAGTTAGTCCTTCCGCCGACGATGTTGGCTCGCACCCACTCCCATTCCGTTCCGGGGGAGGTCGTATAGGTGATCTCGTGTTCCCATGCCCCGTGAGTGTACTCGTTTTCGTCGTGATAGTAGGTCACCGTGGGGTCGCCGAAACCTCGATACATCATGTCGTAGGGCATCCGGTGCATACGGTAGTGCTTCGAGAGGTCCAGGGGCGGTCCGGAGTTGAGTGCCAGCACCTGGAGCCCCGCCCCGCAGAGTGTGTGAATGGCGATTCCTCCCCCGGCGCCGGTGCCGACCACGATTGCGTCGTAAGCATTCTCCTTCATCGGCGTTTCTCCTCGCGGCCCGGCTCCTCCGGCCTATCCCGGCCGTCGGTCCCCGGGCCCTGATCCCTCGGTCAGCGACCGTCGAGCTCGGGGGACTGGTATTGTGGCCCGAGGCGTCGGTGTTCCCGGTCGTCCACATGAGGGCACTCCGGCGACTCCGGGTACATGGTCCGCAGAAAGGGGGAATCCAGTTCCACCATGCCGATCCGGGAGGTGTAGAAGCCCATAACCGTGTACCGCCGGATCAATCCAAAGAAGGCCCTTCCCTCCTCTTCCCGGGGCCGGTAGTACTCCCGGTAGGCCAGGTGGCGCAAGATGTCGTCCCGATCCTCTCCTGTCAGTTCCAGAAAGGCTGTGCCGTGGAGTCGCCGGGAGTGGGCCTCCAACCAACGCAGACCGTCCCGAAACGGGACCTGGATTCGGGGATCGCTGGCCGCCATGAAGTCCACGAACTCGCTGACACCCGCCTCTCTTGCCCCTGGAGTCCCGTCCTCCGGAATGATCAGGTCCGTCAACACCTCGATAAACCGATACTCATCCGGGCGAAAGAAACGGGGTTGGTAGGGAGGGGTATCCTCCGCCCGTAAGGGCATGGGGGACGGACTCGCGGCGCCCCCGAAAGCCCATCGGGAGAAGCCGGTATACCGCCCGGCCACCGAGGCCATGGCCAGGTACCGCAGTGCCTCGCGACGATCCATTCCCTGTCCGCCCATTCCGATCCCCTTTCGAGTTAATTGCGTCAGTCGATTGTGGATTGAGGAAAGAATAGGAGAGGGACGGCTTCGGATCAAGGAATATCCGATCCTCCCGATCCTCCCCATCCTTCGGACGCAGTCTCTCCGCTCGTTCGATGGGGCGGTGCTACAGCCCGCCGGCTCCAAGCTTCTCTCAGGAGCGCCCGTTCGACTCAAGGAGACTCACGATCTCGCGAGCCGCCCTGCGCGAGGCGCCCGCCGGGCCCAGCGAGTCGGCGACGGCCTGTAGCTTCGACCTCATTCGCTCGACTCGCGCCGTGTCGTTCACCAGGGCGAGGACCTCCTGGGCCATTCTCTCTCCGGTCGCCTCCTTTTGGATCAGCTCGGGAACGATCTCCCTCCCGGCGACGATATTGACCAGACCCAAGAAGGGTGTCTTTAGGACCAGCCGACGCCCGGGGGCGTTGAGCATCGCGCTGCGGTAGGTGATGATCATCGGCCGCCGCGCCGCGGCCGCCTCCAGGGTGGCGGTGCCCGAGGCGACGATCACCAGGTCGCTCCTTCTCAGACAGGCAAGGGTATCGTCTCTAAGGCGCTCCAGGACCACGCCGCCTCTTTCGGCCACGAAGGAATCGTAAATCGCCGAATCCACGCTCGAACTCTCTCCCAGGACAAACCGCGCTTCTCTCTCCCGCGCCACGATCGCCGCGGCGTCCAGCATCCGCGGCAGTAGATCGGTCACCTCGCTCCTCCTCGATCCGGGCAGCAGTCCCACGACGATTTCCCCGGCGAGCGACCCGTCGTCCCACGGGCCCGCCTCAATGACCCGATCGACGATGGGATGTCCCACAAAGGCGCAATTGACGCCCTTCCTGTCGAGGAGCTCCTTCTCGAATCGGAAAAGGACGAGAGCCTTGTTTACGTGCCTCCTCAAGATACGCGTGCGGAAACCGCCCCACGCCCAAACCTGGGGAATCACGTAATAAACGACGGGGATGCCCATGCGGCGCAGGGGCTTGGCGAGCTTCAGGTTGAAACCCGGGTAATCCACGAGGACGGCCGCAGCCGGACGCCTGTCTCTGGCCTCGGCAAGAAGGCCGTAGTATTGGCGGGGTATCAGCCGAAGTTTTCTGAAGAGTTCGGTGATCCCGACGACCGACAAATTCTCGACGCGCTCGACAAGCTCGACGCCCTCCGCGGCCATGCGGCCGCCTCCTATCCCCCAATAGGACGTCTCCGGCAGGATGGATTTCAAGGCGCTGAGCAGCTCCCCGGCGATCAGGTCTCCCGAGGGCTCGCCCGCAACGATGAGGATGTTTCTTTTCATCAAACGGTTTCCGTTCCAGTCGGGGCGTACCCTTGGCTGGTGTCGGAGTTTCAGGTGTCGATGCCGAAAAAGAGATCCGTTTCCAGGCCCCATGATACAGCTGCGCGTCGGTTCCTCCGCTCCGACGGGTGGTTCTCGCCATGCCGTTTTCGATGGATGCCGTGGTATGGTACCTGTGGCCGCTGGACGGGATGGAAACCGGCGGTGGAAGGCGAGGGGTATCTTGGCGGGGAAGTCTGGGTGCGGGCGGCTGATGCGCTCGGGGATGGGTCCGGTTCTCATCGGGACGCTCTTGCTGGCCGGGCGGACTGCCGGGCCGGTCGGAGGCGCGGAGGAGGCGCTCCCGCCGCTGCCGGAGTACACTATCCGCCGGACGGTGGGACCGATCCAGGTGGACGGGCGACTCGACGAACCGAGCTGGCGCGCGGCGAAACCGGTGGGTCCGTTCGATTCGCCCTGGTACGAGGGGGATCGGAAACCGAGAGCCACGGAAGCCCGCATGCTTTGGGACGACGAGTACCTGTACGTGGGTTTCACGGTGGAGGACGAGCACATCACGTCGTTCTACACCGATCGGGACGACCCGGTATGGCGGGAGGATTGCGTGGAGGTGTTCGTCGCGCCCGACCCCGACAACGTGCCGATCTATTTCAACTTCGAGTTCAACGCGCTGGGCACCATTTTGGACCGGACCTCCTATCTCGATCAGGGTCTGGAGTGGAACGCCGACGGGATTCGGGTCGCCGTGACCTACGAGGGCACCCTCAACGACGATTCAGTCCCGGACGAGGGCTGGGTGGCGGAGATCGCCATTCCGTTTCGAGCCTTCGCCGGAGCGGCGCGACACCTGCCGCCGCGCGACGGAGACACCTGGCGGCTGAATTTGTACCGGCTCAACGACGAGAGCGACCGGCAGCACAGTGTCTGGTCGCACACGGGGACGGAGCGGCCGAGCTTCCACGAGCCCGAGAGGTTCGGGGTGGTCCATTTTTCCACCGAACCGGCGGGCTCTCCGCCTCCCGACGCCGACCGGGAGTGACGACCCACGGGGGACGACCTCCCCGGCCGGGCGGCGCGCGGTGCTCGCCGCGTCGGAGCACGCATCAGTGATCGTTGAGGATCAAGAGGGCCCAGGGGCCGCCCCCCGGAGGCGAGAGAGTCGCGGTCGACCCACCGTCGATCCGTTGGGCTTCCCTCCACTCGCCGTTCAGGATATCCAGCCAGCGCACGGACAGGTTCCCCGCGGCTGCGGACAAATCCAGACCCACGGTTCCTCCATCGGGGAAGTAGACGGCGTATTGACGCCCGACCTGAGCGAAGGCGTAGGCCTCGTCCTCCTCCCGATCCGACAAAAGGTGGTTGGCCGGGAGGCAGGAAAAGACATCCATGGCGTCGGTGAACATCCGCAGACTGCGGATCTGATCCTGGGCCGCCCTGGAGAGTCCGATTCCGGAGGGAACGAAGGGGTCGCTGGTTCGGTGGAAACGGGAGCTCGCGAAGCCTCCGAAAATGTTGCGCCAGAGTTTTCGAGTCCCCTCCTCGAATCCTCCTCCGTGACGGAGGCCGCCGTAGATCTTCACGTTGTTGATCGGTCTGGGCCGGGCCTGAAGGCGGTCGCGGATTCTCTGCGCGTTGTCCCACTGAGTCTGTCCGCGCTGGTGGGTGTTCTGGGAGATGTCTACGAAACTGTAAAGGTCCGGATTCTCGAATGTCGCGTCGTGCATGGGGTCGGAAAGATCCCAGGGATCCCACATCTCGGTGATATGGATCTCGGCGCCGGCCTGCTCCGCCCGCGCCCTGATGAAGCGGGCCCAGTAGTCGCTCCAGAGTGGGGATTCGTTGGTTTCGTTGCTCACGCAGTAGAGGACGTTGGGAAACCCCAGGGAGATGGAGAGCATCTTCTCGACCTTGCGCTTCTGGAATTCCAGCACCAGCGGGTTGTCCTCGAAATCCGGCGGCGTGCGGAAGAACGGGTTTTCACGCTGCCCGGGGTGGGTTGCGATCGTTTCGGGCAGACGGCTTTCCTCCGTGGTGTAGTTGACGTTGTTCTTCGGATTGAAGGGATTCTCTTCCCAAGGTTCCCGGGCGAAGTCGAAGCGGTCCCAGACCTCGATCTGGACGATGATGTCGCGCTCCAGCGTCATCCGCAGGAAGCTCTCGAAACGGCGCCAGTACTCGTCGTTCCAAGTCTCCAGGTCGTGGAACGCTTCGCCGCTCGTCCCGAAAGGCCAGACATTTCCGTGGTTGCGGCTTGACATGGTGTTGCGGACGTAGTTGCCCCCCACCGAGACCATCAGGTCCAGATGCGATTCCAGACCGAAGGGCCAGATGTAGGGGTGATTGAACGGATTGTCCTCATCCGTCGCTCCCAGCAGCAGCACCGGCTCTCCCCGGTATTCCCAATAGAAGGGGTTCTCGTTCCAGGGACGTATCGGTCCGTCTGACGGCAACAGCCCTTCCTCCGGACTGCGGCAGGAGAGGGAGAGTGCGAGGGAAAGGAGTAACACTCCGCCCGCAAGCAGTGACCGACCTGTATTCATGGCTGGATCTCCAATTGCCGCGAAGCACAAGCGGCGGCCGGGCTTTTCCGTGCGACCAAGCCTGATTCGCCCGGCCGCGATTCAGGGCACAAGCATAAGCCAGACCGCACCCCCTGGAAAGCTGCGGGCCGGGGTGAACCGTCCCGTGGGCGATCTGCGCCACCACTTTGGAGCCCGTTTTCGGCCAGCGGCTGGGCGCTGAAGAAGCGCGCCACAGGGACGCGAAGGCGGACATTGGGTAGACACGGCAAGCGGACGGGGATCGGTTCGGCAAAATTCGTTGAATGGGGGGGCGTTCCGGTGTAGCGTGGGACCCATGAGAACAAAGCGGGTCTTCGCCGCGGCGGCGTTGCTGCTCGCCGGTTGCGGAGAGCCGGCGAGCGAGTTTCGGCCGAACATCCTTTGGATCACGAGCGAGGATAACGGCCAGCAGCTGGGGGCGTATGGCGATTCCTTCGCCCAAACGCCGAACCTCGACCGTTTGGCCGCGGGCGGGATGATCTACTCCTACGCCTGGTCCAACGCTCCGGTTTGCGCTCCGGCGCGCACCGCGATCATCTCGGGTATGTATCCAACCGGCACGGGGTCGGAGCACATGCGGAGCCTCACCCGCTTGCCCGCCGACATGAAGTTCTATCCGGGCTACCTGCGCGACTCCGGCTACTACTGTAGCAACAACGTCAAGGAAGACTTCAATCTGGAGAAGCCCGAGGGGACTTGGGACGAGTCGAGCGGTCAGGCGCACTGGCGGAACAGGGGGCCCGGCCAGCCGTTTTTCGCCATTTTCAACTTCACAACGACCCACGAGGGCCAGATCCGCCGTCGACCCCACACCCCGGTCAGCGACCCGGCGAAGGTGCGCGTGCCGGCCTACCACCCGGACACGCCCGAGGTGCGCGCCGACTGGGCGCAGTACTACGACATGCTCACCGAGATGGACGCGCAGGCCGGCGAGGTTCTGGGCGAGTTGGCGGCCGACGGACTCGAGGAGAACACCATCATCTTCTACTACGGGGACCACGGCCCGGGAATGCCGCGCGGCAAGCGCTGGCCCTACGACTCGGGCCTCAGTGTGCCGATGATCGTGTACATTCCGGAGAAGTTCCTCCACCTGGCGCCGCCGGACTGGAAGCGGGGCGGGGCGTCGGAGCGGATGGTCGGATTTGTCGATCTGGGGCCGACGGTCCTGAGCCTCGCCGGGTTGGAGCCGCCGGGCCACATGCAGGGACGCGCGTTTTTGGGCGAGTACCGGGCGCCCGATCCGGATTACCTGCACGGGTTCCGAGGAAGAATGGACGAGCGCTACGACCTGGTGCGCTCGGTACGCGACAGTCGGTATATCTACATCCGCAATTACATGCCCCACCGCATTTATGGGCAGTACATCCACTACATGTTCGAAACCCCGACGACCCAGGTCTGGAAGCGGCTCTACGACGAGGGGAAGCTGGATCCGCCGCAGACCTACTTCTGGGAGACGAAGCCTCCCGAGGAACTCTACGACCTGGATGCAGATCCCGACGAGGTGAACAACCTGGCCGATTCTCCCGAGCACCGGGCGGTTCTGGATCGGCTGCGCCGGGCGCAGCGGGAACACGTATTGAGCGTGCGCGACCTGGGGTTCCTGCCGGAGGCGGAGATGTACGCGCGACTCGAGGGTAGAACCCCGTACGAGTTGTCGCGCGACGAGATCGCTTACCCCCTGGAACGGATTCTCGCGGCGGCGGAGTCGGCTTCGTCCCTGGAGCCGGAGGGGTTGGCGGAGATGGTGGGACTGCTGGAGGACGACGACAGCGCGGTGCGCTACTGGGGCGCCCTGGGAATCCTTATGCGGGGCCGGGCGGCGGTCGGCCCTCGAGGGGCTGGCCTCCGGGCAGGCACAGG
>CAYRCA010000097.1:0-10946 GCA_964422565.1 uncultured Acidobacteriota bacterium
CAGAAAGCCCTGTCGGACGAAGTCGGTTAGTCGCCTCCCGACCGCGTCCTGGGGCCGCTCCGTGTCGGTGATCACCCGAGCCATCAGCTTTCCCGTGGGATAGCGGGAGAAGAATGTCAGCGACTGATCCAGGAAATGACTGTAAAGCTCCCGTCGCATTCCCGCAACCAACTTCTGTCCGCCCAGGTTCATCGAGTAGTCGGCGACGAACAGAAAGACGCCTTTCAGAAGGGAGAACAGGACCAGAAACATGGCCACCCGGGCCAGATAGTAGTCGCCCTCCAAGCCCAGAATGTCCTGGAGGAACGCGAACTTGCCCCCGGAGCCCGCCGCGACGGTTCCCACCGCGGGCGCCAGTTGGTCGAAGATCGGCGCCAACAGCATGATGATCACGGCTTCCAGGAAGCCGCACAGAATCAGGAGCAGCCCCGCCAGCAAGACGATGGGGAGATACGGCTTGATATACGGGAACAGGCGTTTAATCTCGTCCATCGGAAATCGCGATTATGCGTGGCACTCGCCTCAAAGGTCACCGCGGTTGTGGACCCGAGTACCTATATTTCCCAAATGAGCGTCGTCCCTTCGATCTCCGCGGCAGGCCGCCGGGCAAGCCACGACGTTGCGCGACCCCGACCGGCCCTCGATGGAACCGGGTCCGAGAGGGCGACACCCCCCCTTCTATGCTCCGGGAACCGCGTTCGCATCCGTTCCGCCCTGGACGCCATCGCCCACCCAATTCCGAAACCTGGCCGCTCCTCGGTCCATGCCGACCTTGTCCGCGAAGTCCGTCGACGGTAAGACTATCGTATTCCCGCCGTATCGGTCACTCCCATACATCAACCGCCGATCTCCGCCCATCGATAAAGTGCCCCGGAGTTCCAGAACCATAATCGGCCTCTCGAAGACCCTGGATCATCATTGTACTCTCCGGAGACTTCGGCCACCGACGCGCCCCCGGCGCCCTCGGATGCCGTGCCCGCGGGGGAGATCGGCCGCCGGAGCGACCGATACGGCCCAGGGGGGTGCCGGTCGCTGGAAGCCCGGCCGACGACCCTTGAAGGGAACCACCGGAAACCCCGGCCGGGATTTACCCGGCGTCCCTCTTCTTTTATGCTGTCTTTCCGTGGCAATTCTCGACGGTGCGGTCATAATCGGGGAAAGAGGAGATGGGTCCATGTCATTGGCAGGAGGGTTTCGGTCGTTGCTATCAAGTATCGCTCTGGTCGCGCTTCTCCAACAGGGCTTCGTTCCCGCGGTTCAGACGGCCGAAGGGGATGCCGAGCGGGTGATCGAGGACTACCTGCGGGCTGTGGGCGGGCGGTCCTCGCTGGAGGCGGTCCAAAGCCGCGTCATCAGGGGGTCGTTCGCCATGCCCGACATGGGGATTTACGCCCCCATCGAGATCTTTGTGAAGCCGCCCGACAAGGCTCTGGTCTCCATCGACATCGCCGAAGTCGGCGGGGCGTCAAACGGCGTAAACGGCGAAGTCGTGTGGGAGATCAATCCGATGGTCGGTCCGCGCCTCCTTCGGGGCGGCGACCGCTTGGCCGGACTGAGACAGGCGGAAATCGACCCCGTCCTCAACTGGAAGACGCATTTTACCAAGGTGGAGGCGACTGGCTCCGAGGAGGTCCGGGGTCGGACCTGCGAGAATTTGGTGCTCCACCCGCCGGAGGGGGACCCCATCACCGCCTGCTTCGACGCCGAGACGCATTTGCTGACGCGGATTCGGGGAGTCCGCGACGGGCAGACTGTGGATACCTACATGTCCGATTACCGGCCTGTGGAGGGAATTCTGATGCCCCACAAGTCGGAAATGATCACGCCCCAGTTCACCATGGAGTTCGAGATCGAGAGCGTCGAGATCAACGTCGATATTCCCGACGAGACCTTCGCGCTCCCTCCGAGCGTCGCCTCCCTGGTGGATCGGTAATCCGCGGGTGGGAGTAGAACCCGGAACGGGAAACCAGAAACCCGGAACGTCGGAACAGCCGCGGCGGGGACCGCTTGTCCGCCCGCTTCCCCCTGGTGTAAGTTGACCCCATGATTCGCACCATTGAATGGACCGACGACGGCGTTGTCATGATCGACCAGAGAGTGCTCCCCACGCTGGAGGTGTACAACACCTACCGCAGCGTCGAGGACGTGGCCGAGGCGATCCGCTCCCTGGTCATCCGGGGCGCGCCCGCCATAGGCGTGGCCGCCGCGATGGGGGTGGCTCTCGGCGTAAAGAATCTCTCCTCCGCGGAGAACCTGGACCGGGAATACCGCCGCATCTGCGAGACACTGGCCGGCACTCGGCCCACGGCGCGCAATCTCTTCTGGGCCATCGAGCGCATGACCCGGGTCTACCAGGCGAACCGCAGTCGTCCCCTGGAGGAGTTGCGGGAAACGCTGATCCAGGAGGCGATTCGCATCCACCAGGAGGATATCGAGATCAACCGGAGGATGGGATACTACGGTCAGGAGTTGCTGGAGCCGGGCAGCACGGTCCTAACGCACTGCAACGCCGGCGCGCTGGCCACGGCCGGCTACGGCACCGCCCTGGGGGTCATCCGGGCCGCCATCGAGCAGGGCAAGGCCGTCCAGGTCTTTGCCGACGAGACCCGTCCCTTCCTGCAGGGATCCCGTCTGACCGCCTGGGAGATGGAGAAGGAGGCGATTCCGTGCACGCTCATCACCGACAACATGTCGGGCCACTTCATGAAGGCGGGGCGCATCCACGCCGTTGTGGTCGGCGCCGACCGGATCGCCCGCAACGGCGACGTGGCCAACAAGATCGGCACCTACATGGTGGCGGTCCTGGCCCGTGAAAACCAAATCCCCTTCTACGTCGCCGCCCCCCTGTCGACGATCGACCTGAATACCCCCACGGGCGAGGACATCCCCATCGAGCAGAGGGGGATCGAGGAGGTAACCGACATCAACGGCAAGCGCGTCGCCCCGGCCGCCGTGGGTGTGGAGAACCCAGCCTTCGACGTCACCCCGAACCGCCTGGTCACCGCGATCATCACGGAGGCGGGCGTCGCCCGGGCCCCCTTCGAGGACTCCCTGGCGGCCCTCCATCGAACCGCCGGCGGGACCGCATGAACGTGCTGGGCATCGAGTCGAGCTGCGACGAGACGGCGGCGTCCGTGGTTCGCGACGGGCGGGAGATCCTGTCCAGCGTGGTGGCCTCCCAGGTCGCCACGCACCGCGAGTATGGGGGAGTGGTTCCGGAGCTGGCCAGTCGCGAGCACGTCGACAACATCTGCTTCGTGGTGGAGCGCGCCCTGGCCGAGGCGGGCCTTTCCTGGGCCGACCTGGGGGGTGTGGCGGTCACCCGGGGGCCGGGCTTGGTGGGGGCTCTGCTGGTGGGGATGGCGTACGCCAAGGCGGTCGCCTTCGGTCGGGGCATCCCCTTCCTGGGAGTCAATCACCTGGAGGGGCACATCTACTCGATCTTTCTCGATCACCCCGGAGCGGAGCTTCCGGCGCTTTCCCTGGTCGTCTCGGGAGGCCACACCAATCTTTACCATCTGCGTCGCGTCGGCGACTGCGAGCTCCTCGCCAAGACCCGGGACGACGCCGCCGGGGAGGCTCTCGACAAGCTCTCGAAGCATTTGCGCCTCGGTTATCCGGGCGGGCCCGTGATCGAGCGCCTGGCCCGTGAAGGGGCCGCGCGAAAGGTGTCCTTCACCCTCCCCAGGATCACCAACCGATCCCTGGACTTCAGTTTCAGCGGGTTGAAGACGGCCGCCCTCCGCTTCGTGCGCGAGAACCGCCTCGACGCCCGGAACCCGGACGCCGGAGAAGACCCGCCGGATCCCGCCATCCTCGACCTCGCCGCCGGCTTCCAGCAGGCAGTTATCGATCAACTGATCGACCGATTGTCCCGAGCGGTTCCGGGACGCGAGGTCCGATCGATTCACATCTCCGGAGGAGTCTCCTGCAACGGGGAACTGCGCCGTCAGATCACCGACTTTTTCGGCGCCCGAGGCCTTCCCGTCTACTACCCCCGACACTCCCTGACGACGGACAACGCCGCCATGATCGCCGCCGCCGCCTTTCGACATCTGCGCGCGGGCCGCCGCGACCCCTGGTCACTCGCGGCCGACGCCAATCTGGCGGTGAGATCGTCTGGGTAGGGATCGGCTTCGCGTCACGCGTGTCGAGGTTTCGAAGTTCCCGGGTTCCGGGGACTATTGCCCAAATCCGGGGGATGGAGCAGGTGGTCGTTTCGGCCCGGGGAAGAACCCCCGATCTTCGCGTCCTCCGCGTTGAAGAAGCCGGATCAAGACCTCGAACCCTTGCAACCCGAGACTCCCCCCCCGGCGCGCCCCTTAATCCGACGACCTCCCGCCGTCCGCCGGGAAGCTGACGGGACGGAAGGAGAACCACCGAGCCACCTCCGACGACGCCACGCGGCGCCGACTCTGGATGATCCGCCGTTTCGCCAGAGTCCGGGGACGCAGACGCCGGACCTCCCGGAACGCCGGCAGGGAGCCGCGCTCCCCGGTCGACACCCAGGCCGCGATCCCCAAGTCCCGCAACCACATATAGGGGAAGCACCGCCTCCAAACCGCGGCATCCATGTTCTTGGTGCGCATCAGGAACCGGTTCTTTACCGAATGATAGTTGATCCGCGGGTCGATGCGCGACCGTCCCCGGGGCACAACCCGTCGGCTGTGATAGGCCAGCGCCGAGGGCTCGTAGAGCGCGCGCCACCCCCTCAACTGAGCTCGCCAAGCCAAGTCGGCGTCCTCGCGGTAGGCGAAGAAGTCCTCGTCCAGATACTCGTCGCCCATGCGCAGGTCCTCCAGACAGGCTCGACTATAGAGCGCCGCGGCCCCCGTGATCCCGAAGACGAGTTCGCGCCGTTCATACCGCCCCGAGTCCTCCTCTCCCCCTCCCCGGTCGAAGTGCCGCTGAGTCGGAGTGAAATGGATTCCCGTACTGTCCAGAATCGGCATCCTCCGACCCGGGACAGGGGTCCCCTCGGGCGTCATCCGAAGCAGCTTGCCTCCCGCGGACCCGACCCCGTCGACGGCCGTCATGCCCGCGACAAGCCTCTCCACGAAATCGGGCTCCAGCAGCGTGTCCGCGTTGAGAAGAAGGGCGAACTCGAAGCTCTCGGGCAGGAGGTTGAGATTGTGTCCCCGGCAGTAGCCGAGATTGGCCTCGCCATGAATCACCGTGACGGGAAAGCGGCGGGCCAGGTCCGCCGTGCCGTCCGCGGAACCGTTGTCGAGGACTTTCACCCGAACGGGGATCGACTGTTCGAGCACCGATTCAAGGCACCGCTCGATGAACCGCGCGTCGTTCCAGGTCACGATGCTCACGAACACGGAAGGACCCCTGAAGGGACTCATCGCCGTTTCATCCCCAGCCTCAGCAGCAGGCCCAACCGAACGGCCGGCCAGACAAGGGGCAGGCTCCACCGGTGATGCTTCCGCCAGTAGCGCAGCAGATTGCGGTGGTAAATCCGGAGGAACTCCCCGTAACCCAGTCGATCGAGGGAGAGCCCGCCCCGGTGCGTCGCCGTCCACCGGGGGAAGTAGAGGACTTCCCAACCGTTTTCCCGCAGACGCGCGCAAAAGTCAACATCCTCGAACCAGGCGGGATAAAACCGCTCATCGAACCCTCCAAGGGCCTGCCACGCCGCCCGGCGCAAAAGCCAGAAGGCAGCCGCCGGCTGCTCCACCGGTCCGGCTTCCGGCTCCGGCGCCACGCGTCCGGCACGCCGCAGTTCGACCAACTCGTCCAGGAACAGGACGTCGCGGAGCACGCTGCGCCAGGACGGAAGCGGTCGGATCTGGAAAGCCGCCTGCGACCCTCCCTTCTCATCCAGCAACCGACCACAGACGACGGCCGCCCCGGGCCTGGCCTCGATCTCACGGTACAGCCCCCGAAGCGAGTCGCCTTCCACCTTCACGTCGGGGTTCAACAGGAGTATGTACGGGTCCTTCGACGCGCCGATGCCCAGGTTCGCGCCGCCGGCGAAGCCCCGATTGGAGGCGCACGCGATCACCTCGACGGCCGGCGCCCACTCGGCGACACTTTGGCTGCCGTCGGTCGAGGCGTTGTCGACCACGATGATCCGCCCGACATCGGAACGAACGGATTGGAGGGATTCCAACAAGCGAGCCAAGTGGGATCCGCTGTTCCAGTTCACGATGACGACGCTCAACTTCACTCGCGGAGCGAGAATTTACCACACCTCCCCCGGGAATTCAGTAAGATGATAGCCGATGAAGCTGGAACCGTTCTCAAACGGGAAGTTCACGGGTTGGATCAAGAGCGGACTCTCCCTGCCGCCTTCCCTGTTGGAGGAACCCCGGACCGCGGCGCGCCTGCCCGGCGCGGAAACCCTTCTCGACTGCGAGGGGCGCAAGATCGTAAGGGTTAACCTCGAGCGGTTCCGTCGGTGCCAGCCTTGTTTCGTTTACACCTTTATGAATAGCTCCCTCAGTCGATCCTTTCGGCCAAACTATGCGTTTCATATCCTTCGCATGTCGGAAAAACTCCGCCGCGATGGATTTTCAACCATGGAGGTGCTGGCCGCCTTCCGACCGAGATGGCAGTTCCTGAACTGGGACAGCTTCCTGATCGCCGGGGAGCTCGAGTCGGTCCTCGAACTGCCGTCGAGGGGGAACCATGTCTACCGCCTTCACGAATGGGCCCGGTTCGATGCTTCGATCGCCCGGGCGGTCGCCCAACGACTGGCTGAGTTCCACAGTCGCGGTTACGTCCACGGAGACCTCAAGACCCGCCACATTCTCACCCGCAGCAACGGGGTTCCAACAGATGCCTCCCATCGCCAGGTTCTCTTTGTCGACCTGGAGAAAACCAAACGGATCCACCCGATGCTCACGCCACTGCACGACCTCTACGCCGCCCGCGACTTGATCCAACTCCTCGCCTCTCTGCCGGAGGAACTGGAGGGCCGGAATATTCAGTCGGCGCGCGATCTTCTTATCGCCGAGTACTTCGAGCACCGCCATTTGCCGGCGCCGCGCCGCTCGATCATTCGACGAGTCATGGGCCTCTATCAACCGGGCGGGAAGTTAAGGCAGGGAAAGACGGTTCTTCGGGCCCTCTGCGAACGCCGGAGGCCCGCGCTCCGGATCGACGCGAGTCCGCGCGCCGCGGCATGTCTCGATCCGGAGCAAAGGGGCGTCAGCCCCGAGGCTCAGGGTGTTTCAAAGCGACGGTAGGACACCTCGAAGGATCCCTTTAGCAAGCCGTATACCAGTCCCGTGTCCAGGATATCGAAGATGTAGGCGTTGTCGATCCAGTCTTCGATCGTGTGCTCCCAGACATTGCCCCGGGCGACGGCCGGAGACACGGCGTAGCTGCCCGGACGGAGCGGAGGCGGCGTCCAGGCGAAGCAAACCGTCACCTCCTCGCCCGCCTGAACGGGGGGCAGCTGGGCGCCCTCGTAGGAGGAATTGGTGGCGGTGATCTCCATCCCCATCCGGTCGCGAATGGTCACTCCGACGATCGGATTCTCCATGTCCCTTCGGAATCGCGCCGTCACCGCCAGGTTGAGACGATCGCCGGCCCGAACCTCGCTGACCACTCGACCCTCCGGCGTGTAGAGAAGCACCCCCATAATCTCGGCGCCCCCCTCCCCATAGCGGTGGTGAATGTGGGGGACTGTCCCCACCCGCGGCAAGGCCCCATCCTCCTCGAGGTGAATCAACCCCTCCCCCGATCCGGCTCGACGCATCTCGCGCTCGAAAATCAGAGAATGATAGGCGTGAACGACCGCCTCCGGCCCCGCATCCTCCAACTTGCGCCCCCCGTCCAGAAGGATGGCCCGGTCGCAGAACTGGGTCAGAGCCTGTAGATCGTGCGTTACAAAGAGGATGGTCTTTCCCTCCGCGCGGAGTCGCCGAATCCGGTTGACACAGCGGTGCTGAAAGATGAGATCTCCCACCGCCAGGGCCTCGTCCACCAGCAGAACATCCGGATCCAGATGAATCGCCACCGCGAAGGCCAGCCGCACGAACATGCCGCTTGAATAGGTCTTCACCGGCTGGTCGACGAACTCCCCGATCTCGGCAAAATCGAGGATGGCATCGAGCCGCCCCTCCATCTCCGCCTGGGAGAGGCCCATGATGGCGCCGTTCATGAAGGCGTTCTCCCGGCCGGTGAACTCGGGGTTGAACCCCGCCCCGAGCTCGAGCAGCGCCGCCACGCTCCCCTGGACCCGGCAGTCCCCCTCGGTCTGGCGCAGAATGCCGGCGATGATTTGCAGGAGCGTGCTTTTTCCCGAGCCGTTGGGACCGATGATTCCCAGGGTGGTCCCACGCTCCACATCCAGATCGATGTCCCGCAGCGCCCAGAACTCTCGGTGGAACCGCCTTTTTCGGAGGGTGAGAAGTTCGGCGAGCTTCTGACTGGGCCGATCGTAGATGGGATACTTCTTGGCAAGGCGCCGCAACCGGATGACCGTCTCACAAGACATCCGCGAACTCCCGTTTGGTGTTCCTGAAAACCAGTCCCCCGGCGGTGAAGAACAGGATCGATGCCGTCCAAAGATAAACTAGACTCCCGACCGCCGGAACCGTTCCCTCCAGGAGACACCCGCGATACCCCGCCACCACCGCCGACAACGGGTTCAGGGCCAAGAGCGGTCTGAAGCCCTCGGGAGCCTGTTCCGGCATATAGAAGATCGGAGTGAACCAGAAGAGAAACACCAGCAGGACCGACAGGACCTGCATAGTGTCCCGGAGGAAGACCTGTGTGGCGGCGACCAGCCACCCGATGCCCAGGCAGAGGATCATCAGCGGCAGGATGAAGACGGGCAGTAGAAGGGCCGTCCACGAAAGCAACCCCATCCAGACCAGCACCGCCGCCAACAGGCCCAGTCCGACGAGGTGGTAGACCAGGTTCGACAGGACCACGGAGACGGCCAAAATCTCGCTGGGAAACAGCGTCTTGCGGATCAGGCCGGCCTGCTCCACCACGCAACCGCAGCATCGCAGCACGGTGTCCTGAAAGTAGAGCCAGGGCAGAATCCCGCAGAAAAGAAAAACGGCGAAGTTGTCGGTGGCCGACGAATAAGGTCGGATTTCGAACACGATGGAGAAGACGAAGGTATAGCAGACGAGCAGAACCAGGGGATGGACCACCGACCAGAAAAAACCCATGAAGGAACCGACATATCGGCTCCTCAGGTCCCGCCCCACGAAGTTCCGGATCAGAGCGCGCTGTCGCAGCAGCTTGCGAAAGAAGTTCGACGTAATGACGACCGCCGCAGGCGCCCTCGCCTCCGCCTTATCCAATGAGCTCATGGAAGAGTGCCTCGTACCGATCCGTAACCCGCTCCCAGTCGTACAGTTCGTGGACTCTCCGCCGGGCGCCGGCTCGATACTCCGTCAGCTCCTCGGACCGAAGTACGACGTCGCGCAGGAGCTCCGAGAAGCTCTCCAGTTCGGTGAAGCGGCATAGAAAGCCGCAGTTTCCCAAGACCTCCCGGTTCTCGGGCGTGTCGTGGGCCAGGACCAGGCAACCCGCTCCCATCGCCTCGAGAAGCGCCGGGTGGGTGCCGCCGACTTCCGTTCCGTGCAGGTAACAGCGACAGTGCGACAGAAGCTCTCGGTATCCGACTCCATAGATCGCTCCGGGCATGACGACCGGGCTCCCCTCGGCCAACCGCCTCAGTTCCTCGATGTAGCGGCGCCCATAGGGAGCGTCGCCCACCAAGACCAATGGAAGACCCGGATTCGCCCGCCGGAAGGCGCCGATCACGTTGTGCGCGTTGTTCTCAGGTTCGAGACGGCTGACATAGAGCAAGTACTCTCCGGGCTCGACCCCCAGGCGATCCAGGACCTCGCGGCTGCAGGTCCGCTCGGTCGGGGCGCCGTAGGGGATAAATGTGGTCCTGCAGCCGTGACGGTCCAGGTAATAGGCCTGAATCGTCCGTGCATCGGTCACCACGCGGTTGGGGAGAAGGGTCGCCAGCCGCTCGCTCAACCGGTAGTACCCCTTCCCTAGACGACTCCATTTCCTCCTCATCCGCTCGATTCCATCCACGTTGAGCACCACTTTCTGGCCCCGCAGACGGGGAACCCAGCAGGCAAAAGCGTTGGCCGCGTTACACATCAGCACGACGTCGAACCGCCGCCACAGGGCGTCAAGAACGGAGAGGGCGGTGTGACTCACGGTCTCCAGATACTTGGACCGGAACGCCGGCAGGCGCACCAGCCGCACACCCCGATATTCGCCCGCCCCGGACGCCACATAATGGGAGCGGCCGTACACGGTGACCCGGTGCCCCCGCCGGACCAGCCGGATGGACAACTCCTCGGCGAAGGTCTCGAACCCTCCGTAGTTGGCCGGAATTCCCCGGGTACCCAGGACCGCGATGCTCAATGACATGTGTGGACAGTTTCAAGGGAGCCAGAGGTCCCTATCCATCAGTTCGCTTCGCTCCATCCGAGGGTTCCCTCGCGGCGGCCAGCGCCCCCTTCCCTTCCCCCTGCCGGTGGACCGCGTACGGGGCCGAAATGACGAACAGCAAGAGGATGACGATCTCGGAATCGCCGAAATTATATTCAAACAATCCCATCAATTGAACCGCCGCCAGAATACCGAGCCCCGCCAGGGCAAGAAAACGCATCAAAGTATCCCGGCTTCGGCGAAATCGGAAAAAGTCGAAGGCCAGCTTAAGGAACAGGGCTACCCATGCGAGAGCGGCCGGAAGACCCAGTTCGGCCGAAATCTGCAGCAGGTTGTTGTGCAGATGCTGATAGACCTCGTCGGGAAACTCATCCCCCCTCATCTCGAGGGCCGTCCTCTGCACCAGGCGGGGTCCGACCCCGGTCCAGGGACTCGTCTCGATGAGCTGGATTCCGGTTCGGATCAGTTCGACTCGCCCCTGGGTGGTGGTGTCGGTCGGATCGAAGCTCGAATAAAGCCGGGCCCTGAACTCGGGAGGCAACGCTAGGACCAGGAGA
>CAYRCA010000098.1:0-10935 GCA_964422565.1 uncultured Acidobacteriota bacterium
GAGTGCGGCCTGCTGATCGAGGGCTACGAGCGGCGCCCGATGATCCTCGAGCCCTGGCACCCGCCACGCTACCGCGAGGCGCTGGAGACGGCCGGGTACGCGAAGAAGATGGATCTGCTCATGTGGTACCTGCGGATGGGCGAGCTCAGGCAGGGGCTCAAGTTCCATCCAGCAATCCACGAGGCGGCGGACAAGCTTGAGACCGAGCACGGCATCACGGTCCGAAATGCGCGCAAGCGTGACCTCGAGGCGGACATCGCTCGCTTCATGGAGGTCTACAACGCCGCCTGGGCGCCGAACTGGGGCTTCGTGCCGATCACCGAGGCCGAGGCGCGAGCCCATGCCGCCGATCTGAAGCCGATCTTCGACCAACGCTGGACGTTCATTGCCGAGCGCGGCGAGGAGACGCTCGGAGCGGCCTTCACGCTTCCCGACGTGAACCAGGTGCTCGCGAAGATGAAGGGCCGCTTGCTGCCCTTCGGCTGGATCCGATTCCTGCTCGGCTCGCTTCACCCTCACGGGGTGGCGGCGTTCTCCAAGATCGACGAGGTGCGCGTCTTCGCCCTCGGGGTGAAGCCGGACTACCAGCACACCGGGATCGCGGCGAGCTTCTACATCAAGCACATCGAGGCGACCGACCCGAAGGGCGTGATGTCCGGCGAGCAGGGCTGGATCCTGGAGACCAACGAGCCGATGAACCGCGCGGTTCGGAAGGTTGCACAGGACCATCTCTCGGGCGTTCCCGAGATCACCGAGGGCCTGTTGAACCATGTGGAGGTCGCCATCCGCGCCTACGACCCCTGCCTGTCCTGTGCGACCCATGCCATGGGGCGGATGCCGCTCGTTGTTGAATTGGTCGCCTCCGATGGATCGGTGATCGATCGGAAGGCGAGGGGGTAGGCGTGTCCGCCAAGGCGATACTTTTTCTCTGCTATGGCAACCCGGGTCGGATGGACGATTCCCTGGGAGCGACCTTCGCCCGGGAGTTGGAGGGGCGAAGCCTTTCCGGCGTCACGATCGAGGCCGATTACCAGCTTGCGGTCGAGGACGCCCTGGCCATATCCGAGCATGACACGGTGATTTTCGTCGATGCTTCGGTAAACGGTCCCGAGCCGTTCTCGTTTCAACGGCTGACCGCGACCAGGGGGATGTCATTCACCTCCCACAGCGTCCAGCCTGACCGGTTGCTGGGACTGGCCGAGGAACTCTTCGGCTCCAGGGCGTCGGCCTACGTTCTCGGCATTCGCGGATACCAGTTCAACGATTTCGGCGAGAGCCTCTCTTCCGGCGCCCAGCGAAATCTCGCCGCCGCTCTGGAGTTCATGACGGGACTGCTGGAGGAGAGGTTGTTCGACCAAGCGGCGCGAGTCTTCGGGGACTCGCCGCAACCGTGCTGATACGGAGACAACCATGCAAGACGGCAAGCACATCATTCTTTGCATCGACGACGACCCGGATATTCTCGAGTCGCTCCGCGTCGTCCTGGAGGCCAATGACTACACCGTGGTGACCGCGCCCAGCGCCGAGGAGGGTCTCAGAGCTTTCAAGGAGGATCCTCCCGACCTGATCATCGTCGATCTGATGATGGAGGAAATCGACGCTGGAGCCCATTTTGTGAAAGACCTCCGCGCTCTCGGCAACACGGCGCCGATCTATATGCTCAGCTCCACCGGAGATAATCTCCATGGCACGATCGACGTCAGTGAGCTCGGCTTGACGGGCGTCTTCCAGAAACCGTTGAATCCCGACGTTCTTCTGGCTCTCCTGAAGGCCAAGCTCAAGAAGTGATCCTATGTTCGGGGGCATCCGCCGTGACGCCAGCCGGAAATCCCTATCTCATCCCTCTGGAGCGGGAACTGGAGGAGAGGCTCGGCTGGTTCATCGGCATGCGGTGGCTTGCGGCCGGCGGAATCGTGGCCGGAACCGTGCTCGCGACAACTCTGGAGTTGGAGGAGCTGGGCACGGGTCCCCTGCTTCTGGTCGGCTTCGCGGTCGGGGTCTACAACCTGGCCTTCCATCTTCTCCGGACCCGGGTGGAAACGCAGCAGATCCCGGTCCGTCTCGTGATCTACTTTCAGATCGCCTTGGACTGGCTGGCGCTGATTCTGATCGTTCATTTCTCCGGCGGAATCCGGAGCCCCGTCAGTCTGGCGTTCACTTTTCACCTGATCATCGCCGCGATCCTATTGTCGCGCAGGGCCTGCTACCTGCTGGCGGCCTTTGCCAGTCTCCTGCTGGGCGTCCTCACCCTGCTCGATGAGGCCGGTGTTCTGGCCACGCCCGCGATCCATCTGCTCTACCTCGGCTCCTCCGAAGCCGGTTTGTCGGGGGCGCACCTCTGGATCGCCCTGACCGGCTTCTTCCTGGTCACCGCCCACCTGGCCACATCCATCACGGCGCGCCTTCGGAAGAAGGAGTGGGCTCTGTTCGAGTCGGAGCGGGCCGTCCATCGCGCCTACGAGGAGATGGAGGCCCTGTACGAGCTGGGCCAGGTGGTCAATTCCACCCTGGATCTGAAGGAGGTCCTGAGCCTTATCGCGGAACACGCGTCCCGGCTGTTGAAAATGAAGTCCTGTTTCATCCGGCTTTTCGACAAGTCCGGGCGGATGCTCTACATCGGAGGCGCCTACGGTCTCAGTCAGGCCTACATCAACAAGGGGCCCGTCGAGGTCTCGAAGAGCCTGATCGACAACGAGGCTCTCAAGGGAGGCGTGGTCAAGGTGGGGGAGGTGGCGGACGACCCCCGATTCCAGTACCCCATGGAGGCGAAACGAGAGGGTCTGCGGTCCATGCTCAGCGTTCCCCTCCAGGCCAAGAGCCGTGTCCTCGGCGTTATCCGTGTCTATTCCGGCCAGCCCTACCACTTCTCCGAACAGGACGAGAGCCTTCTGCGGAACCTGGCCAACCTGGGAGCCGTCGCGATCGAAAATGCCCGGGCCTATTCGGAGCTGCAGGCCCTGACCGAGGAGAAGATCTGGTTCGCCCACATGACCCACCACCAACTGCGATCCCCTCTGGCCGCCATCCAGGGTATTCTCGACGCCCTCCCTTACGCCGGCCCTCTGTCCGAGAAGCAGAGCGACTTGATTCGCCGCGCCCGGCGGAGGATTGAGGACTCTTTCAACATGATCCGGGACTTCCTGAACCTGGCGGCGTCCAGAAGACCTTCCGCCGCGGTGCCTCCCGAACCCGTTGAGCTGGCCCATTCCCTCCGGGAGACCGTCGAGACGGTCCAGGAAACGGCCCGCGGCAAGGGGATCGAGCTGGAAGTCGAATGGGAAGATTCCCTGACGGTGCGCGCCGAGAGCGCCGATCTGGAGAGGATCTTCGCCAATCTCCTCGACAACGCCGTCAAGTACACGCCGGAGGGTGGTCGGGTCGCTCTTTCGGTGACCCGGCAGAACGGGCAGATTCGGGTCGAGGTCCGAGACACGGGAATAGGCATTGCACCCGAGGATCGGGAAAGGGTTTTCGAGGACTTCTACCGTACTCCGGAAGCCAAGGCCACCGGAGAAACGGGCTCGGGCCTCGGGCTCTCGATCGTTCGAATACTGGTGGACCGCCTCGGCGGCCGGCTGGAGCTGGAGAGCTCTCCAGGCGAGGGCAGCTGCTTCCGCGTGTTCCTCCCGGCCGCCTGAACGAGCCCTCGTGCCGAGGTTCCGCGGTTTCCGCCTTATCCCTGGGTGGCACCCCTCAACGCAAAGCCCCTACGGCGCAAAAGCACAAAGGAACCCCAGGCTTGTCCCGCCCCCAATCCCCAGCCCATCCCCAGCCCCCGGAACCGTGTTTCATTCAAACCGCACCTCGAACATTTTCGGCCAGAGTTTTCCGGTCAGCAGAAACGTGTCCCGTTTCTCGTGATACGCGATCCCGTTCAGCACGTCCTCCCCCGGGATACGGGGACGATAGGGCAATGGCGACGCGTCGATAACGGCCGTCACGGCACCGCTCGCCGGGTCGATCCTCATGATGTCGGTAGACTGCCAGACGTTCGCGAAGATGGAGCCATGGGCGTACTCGAGCTCGTTCAGAAGGTGAACCGGCCGTCCTTGCAGCGTGACCGGCAGGCGCCGCCACACGGCGAAAGTCTCCGGATCGCGAAAGGTCAGAACATCGCTTCCGTCACTCATGACGAACCAACCGCCGTCGTAGGTCAGGCCCCACCCTTCGCCCGAGTAGGCAAGGCGCTCCTTCTCCCGGAAGGTCTCAAAGTCGTAGACCAGGGCTATTCCCGACCGCCAGGTGAGTTGGACTAACCGGCTTCCACTCCGGGCCAGTCCCTCGCCGAAAAACCGGGGGGACAGCCGGACCTCCCTCACCACCTCCCCGTCGGAGAGCCTGACCTTGCGCAACCGTGAGGCCCCGTAACGACCCGTGCTCTCGTAAACGTAGTCCCCACACCAGATCAGCCCCTGCGTGAAGGCGTCCGTGGCATGGGGATATTCGGCAAGGATCCGAACCGTGAGACGCTCCACTCCATCCGCCTCCGCCCCGGCCGGCTCAACGCCGACCAAGGGTGAAGCCGCCAGCCCGAGAAGGAAGGACAGCAGTCCGACGATCATAGCGGTCACACCATTTGATGCAAGAATCCTAGCATGAGATCGGACGGCGAAGGGTGATGTCCGGACGAGTCGGCGCGGCGCCGCCCATCTCCGGAACCTGCTAGAATTACTTAGTGGGAGGCGCTCTTTGAGGCAAGGTGGAAAGCTGCTGCTGTGCGCAACGTTGATGGGGCTTCTGGGCGGGTCGACTCAAAGCTCGGTCGCCCAGCCCGAGCCGTCCCTTTGTCACGCCTTCGTGGATCTCGACTTCATCTGGACGCTGGAGATCATCCGGACCCGCCAGGCGACGACTCCCATCCTGAACGTGGTCGCCCTGGTTTCCGGAGAGTGGGAGATTCAGCCCGGTCAACTGAGGTTGGTGGATTCCGAGGACAAGACCATTGCCGTTGAAAACTTCTCCTTCGACTCGGGCGACCCGAGCAACCCCCATCTGGTGCCCTACCTGAGGCTGCGAGGCGGGGACGTCGCCGGACTGGATCTGATCGGTGACTTCCGGGATGTTCGCGGGCTCCGGCGAGTGGAGGTCGAACTGGGCCCCGACCGGTTCGTGCTCGAGCCGCTGGACTGCACCGATTTCGAGGATCTGGTGGACCGGATCGGCCAGATGGAGATCGGACGGGGGAATGTGATTGCGGCCTACCAAGTCCTCAACATCCAGTTCAAGGGAGAGCGGGAAGTTCGATAGGGCGGACACCGGGCCGCGCCGGTCGGCGGAGGTTTCCGCTCGTCTTCAAGCCCGGGTCCGACGCAACGCCCGCACTCACCGACCGCTGAATCTCCGAACCGACGTGACCAGGCGTCTGGTGATCGAGGCTCTTTCCGGCGTGTTGTCGGACAGCACGAATGTGTCGACACGCAGGTGATGGGCTGGACTCCTCAGATCCGCTCGAGCGCGAACCAGAGTGGCGCCTTCGCTCCGTTCCAGGAGTTCGGCGGCGTTGATCAGAAGGCAGGACCATGCGCGCCGAAGAACCTCGGGCCGGGACCGTCCCGAGCGAACCGCCCACAGCGAGCCGATCAATCGAAGAGCGTACAAGTTTCCTTTGTATGGCATCGGTAACCTCCCACCAACAATAACGCGCCGCGGCGGAAATCCGCGAGACCCCGACGGCCGCCGCGGTTGCAGCCCGGCCGTTCCACCCCGAGAATATGAGGGGGAAGGAGTTGCGATGACCGATCAGAGTGTTCCCGAGTACGGATACTGCGTGGGCGGCCGGATCCGTCGCGAGGGCTCTCCCCTCGAGGTGAGGGCCTGCTTCGACGGTACCCTGGTGGCTCGCGTTTTCCGCCCCTCCGACGAAGCTCTGCTCGATGCCGTCGAGACGGCGGAGCAAGCCTTCCGCGAGACCTCGGGCCTGCCCTCCCACAAGAGGGCCGAGATCCTGCGGGGAATGTCCGCCGGGGTGGAGAGCCGGAGGGAGTTCTTCGTGCGGACGCTGGCCCTGGAGGCGGGAAAGCCCGTCAAGGCGGCGCGGGTCGAGGTCGAGCGGTGTGTCTTCAACCTGCGTCATGCCTCGGAGGAAGCGGCCAGAATCGACTCCGAGCTGATTCCGCTGGACCTGTTCCCGGCCGCGGAGGATCGGTGGGGCCTCGTCCGCCGCTTTCCGATTGGCGTGATCCTGGCGATCACCCCCTTCAATTTCCCCCTGAATCTGGTGGCCCACAAGCTCGCCCCCGCCATCGCCTGCGGCAACACCGTGGTGCAGAAGCCGGCGTCCAAGACCCCGATTTGCTCCCTGATGCTGGCCGAGATCGCCTACGAGTCGGGACTTCCCCCCGGTGCGCTCAGCGTTCTTCCGTGCTCGGGGGGACAGGCGGAGAGGCTCGTGGAGGAGGGCCGTTTCCGGATGCTGACCTTCACGGGAAGTTCGGAGGTGGGCTGGCGACTGAAATCGAAGGCCGCGCGGAGAAGGGTGACTCTGGAACTCGGGGGAAACGCCGGCGTCATCGTCCACAGCGACGCGGATCTGGAGGACGCGGCCGCCCGTTGTGTCGCAGGCGGATTCTCCTATGCGGGACAGAGCTGTATCTCGGTGCAGCGGGTTTTCGTCCATGCCCCGGTGTTCGAGGATTTTCTTCGCCGCCTGGTCGCGGGTGTCGAGAAGCTTCGGTCCGGAGATCCGCTGGACGAAAGTACCGACGTGGGGCCCATGATCGACCTGGATGACGCGCGGAGAATCGAGGCGTGGGTCGAGGAAGCCGTCTCCGGCGGCGAGCAACTGGTCGCTGGAGGACGGCGGGAGGGGGCGCTCCATTATCCCACCGTTCTCACCCGCACCCGGCGGGAGATGAAGGTGAACTGCGAGGAGGTCTTCGGTCCCGTGGTGACGGTCGAGCCCTACCGGGATTTCGACCAGGCGGTGGCCGCCGTCAACGATTCTCCCTACGGACTGCAGGCCGGGGTTTTCACCCGCGATCTCGACCGGATGTTCGCCGCCTTCGAGGGCCTCGACGTCGGCGGCGTGGTGGGCAACGATGTCCCCACCTTTCGGGCGGACCATATGCCCTACGGCGGCGTCAAGCGTTCCGGTGTCGGACGGGAGGGCGCCAGGTACGCCATCGAGGAAATGACCGAGCGAAGAATTCTGGTTCTTCGCCGGGACCGGCGGGTCCGGTAGCCCGGGTTGTCCCGATCCTCCTTCGGTCGCTCCTACCCGGAGACAAACGGGCACACGGGGGTCGGCAAGCAGCAGGCGTCAACCGCTCGCCGCTGTCTGCCACCTGCCTGTTTCATCCCCTCGGGTGCGCCCACTCATGGTTACCCGCTCCTTGATGACCATTCGACCCGACCTCGACTCTTGGGTTAGGATTCAAAGCCAGCCCGCAGGCGGGCTCGAACCACCGGTAAACGGGCGTGGAGTTTCACCGACACTTGGGGGCAAGCGATGAACATCCAACCCATCGACTGGGCGATCATAGTCCTCTCCATCGGGATCTGCTTCCTGCCCGCGCTTTTTTTCGCGCGGCGGTCCGGGAAGAGTCTCGCCGAGTTCTTCGCTTCGGGTCGGGCGGTCCCCTGGTGGCTGGTCGGAATTTCGATGGTGGCGACCACCTTCAGCACCGACACGCCCAACCTGGTGACGGATATCGTTCGCCGCAACGGCGTCGCCGGAAATTGGGTCTGGTGGACGTTCCTGCTGACCGGGATGATGACGGTCTTTTTCTACGCGCGCCTGTGGCGCCGGTCCGGGGTGCTGACCGACCTGGAATTCTATGAGATCCGCTACCACGGCAAAGCCGCCGGCGTCGTCAGGGGGTTTCGCGCGGTCTACCTGGGACTTCTTTTCAACTGCGTGATTATGGGAGCGGTGACGCTGGCTGCCGTGAAGATCGCCAACATCATGCTGGGGTGGCCGCCGTGGCAGACGCTTCTGTTCTGTGGAGCGCTCAACATCTTTTTCGCCGCCGCTTCGGGCCTTTGGGGCGTGCTGGTCATCGACATGATCCAGTTCGCCATCGCCATGACGGGAGCCTTCGCCGCCGCGTATTTCGCGCTGCGGCAACCCGAGGTCGGCGGTCTTTCCGGCCTCGTGGAAAGGTTGCCCGCCGAGACCGTCTCCTTTCTCCCCGACTTCGGCAACTGGGAGTTGACGATCTCGGTGTTGATCATCCCCGTCGCGGTTCAGTGGTGGTCCGTCTGGTATCCCGGAGCCGAGCCGGGAGGGGGAAGCTATATCGCCCAGCGGATGCTGGCTTCGCGGTCCGAAAGGGACGCTTTGGGCGGGACCCTGCTGTTTAACGTGGCCCACTACGCCCTGCGCCCCTGGCCCTGGATTCTGGTGGCGCTGGCCTCGATTCTGGTGTATCCCGAGCTGTCCGATATCCGCGTCGCTTTCCCCGATGTCGATCCTCGGCTGATCAATCACGACATGGCCTATCCAGCCATGCTGGTGTTCCTGCCGACGGGTTTCCTGGGCTTGATGATCGCCGGGCTTCTGGCGGCCTACGTGTCCACCATGATCACCCACCTGAATTGGGGTAGCTCGTACCTCGTCAACGACCTGTATCGGCGGTTTCTGCGGACGGGGGCGCCGGAGGCCCACTACATCCAAGTAAGCCGTCTGGCCACCGCGATGCTGATGATCCTGGCGGGGATGGTGACGCTTGTCCTCGAGTCGGCCAAAGAGGCCTTCGACCTGCTGCTGTCCGTTGGAGCCGGTACCGGGCTTCTTTATCTGTTGCGTTGGTTCTGGTGGCGCATCAACGCCTGGAGCGAGATTTCGGCCATGATCTCCTCTTTCGGCCTGGCGGTGGGGCTGGTGCTGCTGAGAAGAAGCGGGTTCGAGATTCCGGCCCACTACTCTCTGGTGGGCATGATCGCCGCCACCACGGCAATCTGGCTCTTGGTCACGTACCTGGCTCCGGGGACCGACCGTGCGACGCTGGTGCGGTTCTACAAGCTGGTTCGTCCGGCTGGTCCCGGGTGGGCCGACATCCGCCGCGAGGCGGGGGTCGGGCCTTCGCCGGACAGTCTCCCCATGGCGTTCCTGGGGTGGACCTTGGGAACGGCCGCTGTCTGGACCGGGCTGTTCGGCGCCGGCAGTTTCCTGATGGGCCGAAGCGGGGCGGGCTTGTTTCTCGGGGTCGTTTGCCTGGGTTGCGTCCTGGCGCTGAGTCGGATCATCCCGGCGCTCTGGCCCGCCGAGCGAATGCGGTCCCGGGGATCCCGCTCCTGAACTTAGGTTAAAATGGATTTTGGGTTGTCCCGGCTTTCGTCGATTCCGTCGGTTCGGATCACCGGGCTAGTCGGGTCGGTTTCGTCGGGGTCCGATCGGAAAGATTTGCTCTCAGTCAAATACCCGAGTCCAATGCGTCGAGGATTGCTCGCTTATATTCTGGGAGCTTCCATGGAGACACGGGACTACGGGGAGAATCTGGTCTCGGGGATGGGGTTCCTGCAGCAGGTGGGAGTGCGAAGGGCGTCGGCCGGGACGTCCTATGATTTCTGGCCGGAAGGGGATCTGGTTCGCAACGTTCGCGCCTATGCGAGCTTCAGCGGGATTTGGGATCGCTCCAATCTCGAAACCTTGAGTCGGGGGACCCAGATGGGGGTGCAGCTTGCCGGCACCCGACAGACCTCCGCGGACGTCTTTGGCCGGATCAATCGCGAGAGTTTCGCCGGAATCCCCTTCGACCTCCACGAAGCGGGGATCACCTTGTCCACGTCGCTTTTTCCCTGGCTACAGACCCGGGGAGGCGTCGCCCGGGGACAGGCGATAGACTTTCGGCTGGTGGAGCGGATGAGCGAGTTCCAGGGGGGGCTGGGCAACACCCTCTTCCTCTTCGATCGTCGTCTGCAACTGACTCACACCTTGGACCGGTTCCACCTGTTCCACACGGTCGACGCCCAGAAGGCGTGGATTCAGGGGGTGCGTGCGGATCTTCAGTTGACCACCCGCCTCTCGGTTCGCAACATCGCCCAGTGGAGGGACTTCCGGTGGCTGGAACCCCGCTACGCGGATTCGGTCCCCGGCCGCCGGGAGACGTTCGAGAACCAGACGCTTTTTCGCTATCGAATCGACTACGCCACCGCGATCTATTTCGGCTTCTACAATCAGCGGGAGTACACGGACTCCCTGAGCCGCGACCGCTGGAACGTCTTCGGCAAGGTGTCCCTGCTGCTCTGAGCCCGGCTCCCGGGAAGAGCTGCTGGGCGGGTGTCCCCACCTCGAGCCTCCGGCCGTCGCTCCTTGGCCAAGCGCCCCGGCGGCCGGATCGGACCGGGCGGCGACAACGGGAGGTCGCTCTCGGCTCAGTCGGAGGTTTCGCCGAGGAGCGCGACAACAATTCCGGCGATACCGAAAGCCAGGGCGAGATTAAGCAGCGGGATGAGGCCGAATTCGGCCCAGGCCGGGAGTTTTGTCACGCGGCGGCCCCTTGGTGAATCCCGGCCATCATCAAGCCGATTTCGCGCGCATTCGTGTCCACGCGCGCAACCTCGCCCACAATCTCCCCGGCGTTCATCACGGCTATCCGATCAGACAGCGCCAGGATTTCGTCGAGTTCCACGGAAACAAGCAAGATCGCGCACCCCTCATCCTTGAGCGCCACGATTTCCTCGTGGATCGCCGCGATCCCGCCAATATCGACGCCGCGCGTCGGCTGACCGATCAGCATGATGCGGGGACCGGGTTCTATCTCGCGCGCCATGACCAGCTTTTGCTGGTTGCCACCGGAAAAGTTTGCGGCTTTCAGGCGCGGTTGGCGTGGGCGTACATCGAAGCGCTCCATCAGTGTGCTGCAGAAGCGGCGCATCGTTCCGGGCTCCAACCAGCGGCCTTTTCCTGTTCTCTCGCCCAGGTGGTAGCCAAGGACGGCATTCTCGTTCGCTTCAAAATTCAATATGAGGCCGCGACGGTGCCGGTCCTCCGGG
>CAYRCA010000099.1:0-8804 GCA_964422565.1 uncultured Acidobacteriota bacterium
TGGTGGCGCCGATCGCCTCGCCCGTCAACAACAGCTCGAGAGCGGGTCCCCTCCCCACGACCCGCGTCAGGCGCTGGGTGGCCCCGTAGCCGGGAATCAGTCCCAGCCTCACCTCGGGTTGGCCGAACCGGGCTCCGCGGCCGGCGACCCTCAAGTGGCAGGCCAGCGCCAGTTCGCAGCCGCCGCCGAGGCAATAACCCCGGACCGCCGCCACCACCGGCTTGGCGAGGGACTCGATACGATTGAAAAGAGCCTGTCCGCGGCGGGCGAATCGGAAGGCGTCCGCCGGATCGAGGTTCTCCAGCTCACGAATGTCGGCGCCGGCGGCGAAGGCCCTCTCCCCCTCTCCGGTCAGAACCACCGCTCCCGTCGCGGAGTCCCGCTCCAGAAAGGCCAACGCCCGCCCCAGTTCCTCCAAAAGCTCCCGGTTCAGGATGTTGAGCGAATCCGGACGGGAAATCGTCAGCACGCTCACCCGGTCCGACGTCTCAATCCTCAGATGCCGATAATCCCCGTCCATCGGTTGTCACCTCCAAAGGCGCGCCGGCCGACCGCCGGTCCGCCTCTCGACCGCACCCTCGCGAACCGAGCGGGGACACCCGCGCCTCATTCCCCCGCGTCTCCCGACGCCGACCCCGGAATCCCTCCGATCCGCCGTCTCAACGAGTCGGCCGTTCACACCCCCGCGCGCCTCATCCGGGAGTCGCCGTCTCGCGGGCGATCACTTTCATCCCTTGCACCATATAATGCACCCCCGAGGTCAAGGTCAAAACCAGGACCGCGTACATCACCGGATCCAGGCCCGGCAACGCCCACCCCACGGTGTTGCT
Organism: uncultured Acidobacteriota bacterium; assembly: GCA_964422565.1. GTDB lineage: Bacteria > Acidobacteriota > UBA6911 > RPQK01 > JAPXNP01 > CAYRCA01. The sequence continues at coordinate 831 of CAYRCA010000099.1, forward strand.
GGTCAGGACCATCAGGACGAACAGAAGCTGGACGACGGTGGTCGCCTTGCCCAGCATGGAGGGGGGAAAGACCCGGCGTCCGATGGTCAGGTTGAAGATCAGCACGCTCAAGACCAGCAGCAGGTCCCGGCTGATGACCGCGATCGTCAGCCACAACGGTACCCGCACCTCTAGATCCAGGGAGCCGAAGGTCAGCATGGCAAAGGAGCTGACCAGCAGCAGCTTGTCGGCGATGGGATCGAGAAAGGTCCCAAGCATCGTCTTCTGGCCCCATATTCGGGCGATGAGGCCGTCCAGCATGTCGGTGACCCCGGCGCACAGGAACACGACCAGGGCCCATCCCATGTACCCGTAAGCGATCAGCAGGACCATCACCGGGACAAAGGCCATTCTCAAGACGGTCAACTGATTTGGAGAAACCATCACGGTTCGCCTCGTCCCGGTCGTGGTTCAATGGGTCCGCAGTTCGCTGAACAGGCTGCCCGTGTCGGGGTCGAAGTTCTCGGCCACGAAGAGCTCGATATCCCTCAAGGTGGTTAGCCGCAGAAGATCCGCGGTCAGATCCCGCAGAGCCGATACCCCATAGGCCCTCAGTGTCGCCTTGATCGTTGGTATAGCGAAGGCGTTCATGGAGAGGTGGCGATAGCCCAGACCCACCAGGATCGAGGCATGGAGGGGATGAGCGGCCATCTCTCCGCAAACCGTCACGGTCAGGTTCGCCTCGCCGGCCACCCGCACGATCCGACGAAGGCTCCGGAGGACCGCCGGATGCAGCGGATTGTAGAGGTCGGCCATCTCCTCGTTCAAACGACCCGCGGCCAGTAGATACTGAATCAGGTCGTTGGTGCCGACCGCCAGAAAGTCGCACTGCCGGGCGATGGCGTCGAGGGTCGTGATGGCCGCGGGCACCTCGAGGAGGGCGCCCACCGGGATTCGGTCCGCGCCTCCCAGCTCATCCTCCACCGCCCGGATCAGGGCGCGCCCCTCGATCACTTCGTCCACACTGGAGATCATGGGAAGCACGATCCTCAGGTTGCCGAACCTCCGCGCGCGGACGATCGCTCGAACCTGGGTCCGGAACCCCTCCGGGCTGCGCAGACTGAGCCGAATCCCTCTCAGACCGAGAGCGGCGCTCTCTTCTCCCGCGGAGACTCGAGAATCGGGCCGCTGGGCCATGTCCAGGGTGCGCACCACGACGGGTCGCTCTCCGGCGCCTTCAGCCAGGCGGCGATACAGGGCAAACTCTCTCTCCTCGTCGATCGACACCACACCCCGGCTCAAGTAGAGATACTCGGAACGGAACAGGCCAATCCCCTCGGCGCCCAGCTCGAACGCGGGCCCGACCTCACCGTCGGACTCGGTGTTGGCGTACAGGTAGATGCGTTCCCGATCCACCGTGAGGCACGGCTCCCGGTCCCCCCCGAGGCCCCGCGGCGGCTCGGCCTGTCGACTCTCGGCCGCGTAGCGGGCCTCGGCCTCGGCGGGAAGGCCCACCTCGACCCAGCCGTTGGTCCCATCGACGACCAGGTAGTCTCCCGTCCGGATCCGTTCGCGCAGGTTCTCGATGCCCGAAACCACCGGAATCTGGAAGGATCGGGCGATGATCACGAGATGGGAGGTGTCGCCGCCCCGGGTCAGAACCAGGCCCTTGACCCGACCCAGCGGAAATCGCGCCAACACCGAAAGGCCCACTTCCGAGCCCACGAGGATCAATTCCTCTTCGATCGTCGGCCCCTGGTCCGAGCCCAGTTCGGTCAGATTGGCGAGAATCCGGTCGATCACCTCCTCGAAATCGAAGGCGCGCTCGCGGAAGAACGAGTCTTCAAGGGAGTCGTAAACGGCCAGCAACTCGTCCGCCACGTGCCGGATCGCCTTCTCGGGACTGTCCAGCAACTCGGTGACGCGGCGCTCGATCTCGCCCAGCAACAGGCGATCCTCGAGCATCAGGAGGTGCGCGTCGATGATGTAGGAGTGCTCCGTCCCGACGACGGCTTCGAACTTCTCCTTATCGGCCTGGTACTGTTCCCGGGCTCGGGAGATCGCCTGGCGGAACCTCGCCAGTTCCGCCTCCACCTCCTCGGCCGAGATCCGGATGCGAAAGAAATCGGGGTGCCGCGGCTCGATCCTGTAGGCGACGCCCCAGCCCACACCGGGAGCCAACGCCTTTCCCTTGAGTGTTCTTCGGTCTTGGGTCACTTGGACTCACCAAACTTGTTCCTGAAAAGCTCGACCACATCCCGCGCCGCCGACTCCTCGTCGCTCCCCCGAAAGGTAATCCGGATTCGAGTTCCCTTCTTGGCCGCCAGGAGCAGGATACCCAATATACTCTTGCCGTCGATCTTCTGATCCGCTTCGAGCCGCGAGAGCTTAATATCGGCGCTGTAGCGCGAGGTCAGACGAACCAGCTTGGCGGCGGCCCGGGCGTGCAGGCCGAGCTCGTTCTCGATCTCGACCACCTTCCGAATCATTCTCCCAAGAGTTCGCTGGCAATCGAGATGTGTTTCTGGCCCTGATCCCGCACCAGGCGGGCCAGATCCCCGACCGACTCGTCTCCGGACTGATTGGCCAGCTTGACGACCATGGGCAGGTTGACGCCCGTGACGATCTCCAGTCGATTCTTTTCCAGCAGCGGAAGAGACAGGTTCGAGGGCGTTCCTCCGAACATGTCGGTCAGGATTATCACCCCCCGACCCGAGTCGACTCGGGTCACCCCGTCGGCGATCTTCTTCTTGGAGGCCTCGACCTCGTCGTGCCAGCCGATGGTCACGAAGGAGATGTGGCCCGTCTCCCCGACGATGTTCCGCGCGGCCTCGACGAGCTCCTCGCCGAAGCGGCCGTGGGTCACCAACAACGCTCCCACCAGTTTTCGGTCGCTCATTCCAGGTGAAGATCCCGATGGATCAGGTTGACCTCGACTCCGTCTCGCGCCAACCGTCCCGCCAGCTCATTGGCCACCATCACCGACCGGTGCTGCCCGCCCGTGCAGCCGATCGCGAGAGTGCAGTACGACTTTCCCTCCCGGGAGTACCTCGGGAGCAGGTATTCTAGCATGTCCTGGATCCGGTTGATGATCTCCCCGGTCTCGCCGAACCGATTCATATAGGCGACGACCGCGGGGTCGTTTCCCGTCAGCATCTTCAGATCGGGTTCAAAATAGGGATTCGGCAGGAAACGAACGTCGAAGACCAAGTCCGAATGGTGGGGAATTCCCCGTTTGAATCCAAAGCTCACGATGGAGAGATTCAGACGGCCCGCCCCGCCGGCGTCTCGAAACCGATCGGAGATCAGGTGCCGCAGACCGTGCACGGAAAGATCCGTTGTGTCGATGACCATATCCGCCATGGCCCGAATCTCGCTCATGGCCTCGCGCTCCGCCTTGAAACCGTCGAGGAGAGAGGCGCTGCGGGCCAGGGGGTGGACTCGGCGGGTCTCGCTGTACCGCTGAGTCAGCACCCGGTCGTCGGCGTCGAAGAAAACCACCTGCGATTCGAACGGGAGGCGCCGCAGGCGACGGAACAAGCGTCTGAACTCCTCCACCGATTCCCCGAGTCGGGCATCCACGACGATCGCCAGTTGGTCGATCTTTCCGCCGGAGGCGATGGTCATTTCGATCAGCCGGGGAACCAGAGCGGTGGGAAGGTTGTCCACGCAGAAAAAGCCCAAATCCTCAAAGGCTTTGAAGGCGGTGTGCTTGCCCGACCCGCTCATACCCGTGATCAGCACGATCTTCTTGCGACCGTTCCGCTCCTCAGTCGACCTCTTCATCCCGGCTTCCCTCAAGCTTTCGCTCCAACTCGTCAAAGAATGCCGCGGAGGGATGGTACCCTTGCTTTCTGAGCAGATGGAGTCGGACCGCAACCTCCACGAGCGAGGCGACATTGCGGCCCGAGGCCACGGGCATGGTGAGCAAGGGGACGGAGGTCTCCAGCAACTCGTACCGCCGATCCTCAAAGGTGATCCGGTCGGCGTCCCGGTTTTCCCGCCAGTGAACCAGCTCGATCGCCAGGTCCACCTCCTTCCGGGTGGCGACCGATGAGATCCCGAACAGGTCCTTGATGCTGATGATCCCCAGGCCGCGGACCTCCATATGGAAACGCAGATGGTCGGGGCCGCCACCCACCAGACGATCCGAACCCTGGCGTCGGACCTCCACCAGGTCGTCGCTCACCAACCGGTGGCCTCGCATCACCAGCTCCAGACCACATTCGCTTTTCCCCACCCCCGAGTTCCCCAGAATGAGTACCCCCATCCCGAAGACCTCCATGAAGACGGCGTGGATGGTCGTGGCGGGGGCCAGCTTCTCCTCCAGAAACTCGGTGACCTCGTCGACGGCGCGGGAACTGGAGACCGGCGTCAGGAGGATGGGAACCGCGTACTCCCTGGCGCAGGACACCAGCTCGACCGGGGGGTCCAGCCCGCCCGTCACCACGATGCAGCAAAGGGACAGGTCGAAGGGCCTTCGCAGCGCCTGAATCCGTTCTCCCTCCCCCAGCGTGGTCAGAAAGTGCGTCTCGCTGCGACCCACGAACTGGACCCGCCCCGGATGCAGGTAATCGACGTAGCCTGAAAGAGCCAGGCCGAGTTTCTGGATGCGCGGCGAGGTGATCCGATTCTCCAGCCCGTTGACTCCTCCCGTCAGGCGCAGCTGGAGCGGACGAGCCTTCGCCTGGTACAACTGACCCACCGTCCTGAAGGCTGTTTCCTCGCCCATGTTCGGTCCGGCACAAGATTAGGGAGTGAAGAACGACGGCCCGGCGAGGATCGCTCCCGCGCCTACTGCAGGATCGCCTGCTTCCTTTCCCGCGAACCGGAAATCCTCATCTGGTCCCGGTACTTGGCCACGGTTCGGCGGGTGATCTGGATCCCGTCTCCGCTCAGGAGCTTCGCGATCCTCTGGTCCGAGAGCGGCTTCTCGGAATCCTCAAACTCGATGATCTTACGGATCTTCTCCTTGACGTGAACCGTCGAGACGTTCTCTCCGTCGGCGCCCTCGACTCCAACCGTGAAGAACCTCCTGAGCTCGATGACCCCCTGGGGCGTGTGGGCGTACTTGTTGGAGACAACTCGGGAAATGGTGGAGGGGTGAACTCCAAGCTCGCCGGCGATATCCTTGATCAGCATCGGCCTGAGGTAAAGTCGGCCCCGCTCCAGAAACTCCTCCTGGCGGGCTATGATCGCCCGGCAGACACGGTAGATCGTCTGCTGGCGCTGGTCGATGCTCCGGATCAGTTCGAGAGCCGATCGGAAACGTTCCTTGACGTAACTCTTCGTGTCCTTGGGGACGTCGTCCCCCTTCAGCAGCAGCCGGCGGTAAGCCCGATTCAGGCGAAACTGGGGAAGGCCGTCGTCGTTGAGGACGATCTGATACTCGTCCCCAACCTTGTAGATATAGACGTCCGGCCGAATATAGACGGGTTCCCTGGGGTTGTACTTCTGACCGGGACGGGGGGACAATCCGCGAAGGATCTCGAGCGCCTTGCCGATTTCGCTCAATTCGCAACCCAGTCGTTTGGCGATCTCCCGGTACTTCTTCTTCTCGATGTGTGCCAAGTGGTTGAGAATCAGCTCCTCGGCCAGACTGCCCCCCATGCCCATCGCCCGGAGCTGGATCAGCAAACACTCCTGAAGATCCCGCGCGCCGACGCCCAGCGGATCCAGCGACTGGACCACGGCCACCGCCTCCTCCACCAACTCTCGTCCCACATCCAGGCTCTCCAGGACCTCGTCGACACTGATGCGAAGATACCCGTCTTCGTTGATGTTCCCCACCAGGAAGTCGGCGACCCGACGGATCGGCTCCGGGACTTCGCTCAGGTTCAGCTGCCAGTTCAAGTGGTCGATCAGCGACGTGCTGCTGGACAGAAACAGCTCGAAGGTCGGTCGATCGTCGGGCGCCTCGTACTCATGATTGCGCTGGGAGGGGCCCAGGTAATCCCCGAAGAAGTACTCGTAGTCGAAATCGTCGAGGCTGTCCTTCTTCTTCTCGCCGTCATCCCCGTCCGGCGCCGATTCGCGGGCGGACTCGGGCTCGGCGCCGTCGGCCACCTCCTCCAGGAAGGGATTCTCCACCAGCTCCTGGGTCAACAGCTCGCACAACTCGAGCTGGTTGAGCGTCAACAGCTCAATCTTCTGCAGGAGCGAGGGCGTCATCGCCAGCCGCTGGGAAAGATTGATGTTGAGTGTGGGACGCAGCTGATTCTTGTTCACGACCGTCTCTTGACCATGCTAGCAGGTCGAACCGACCAGGGGTCAGTATAGTTTGAAATGTTCGCCGAGGTAAACTTTCCGCACCTCCAAGTCGGAGGATAAGCGGTCGGGCGTGCCGGACCGAAAGATCCGGCCTTCCTTGATGATGTACGCCCGGTCGGTGATACTCAGCGTCTCCCGGACATTGTGGTCGGTGATCAAGACTCCGATGCGTCGTTCTCGAAGCTGGTGGATGGTGCGCTGGATGTCCAGAACGGCCAGCGGATCGATACCCGCGAAGGGCTCATCGAGCAGGATAAAGGAAGGACGGGTTACCAGCGCCCGGGCGATCTCCAGGCGACGGCGTTCCCCGCCGGACAGGGTATAGGCGGGATGTCGTCGCAACCCCGCGATCCCGAACTCGTCCAAGAGCTCGCTCACCGTCTGGTCGGCCACTCCCGAGCTCAGCCCGAGAATTTCGGCGATCGCATAGAGATTGTCCTCCACCGAGAGCTTGCGAAAGGCCGAGGGCTCCTGGGGTAGGTAGCTGATCCCCCTGCGAGCCCGGAGATACATGGGAAGGCTGGTGACGTCCTCCTCGTTGTAAATGACCTGGCCGGAGTCCGGTCGGGTGAGGCCGACGATCATGTAAAAGGTGGTGGTCTTCCCCGCCCCGTTCGGCCCCAGCAACCCCACCACCTCGCCGGAACGGACCTCGAGCTCGACGTGGTCGACCACCTGACGGCCCCGGTAGACTTTACAGAGCCGCCTTGCCTCAAGAGTCGGAATGAACTCGCGGATCGTCATAGGAATAAGAGTTCAGGGAGATTTGAAAGCATACCACCCGGATCGTAGCGAGGTCAACTCTTCCAATCCTTAACTATGTGCAAGCAATGGTGTTACCTTGAGCAGGCAGCAATCGGCGGGCGGCAAACAATCGCCGATGCCCGCTCCCCGCCCGCAGCCGGTTTCATCGAGCCACCACCACGCGATCGGTCTCACGGATATAGGTCGCGCGCTCCGCCTGCCAGCGACGTCCCCGCTCCACGATGACCACGCCCCCGGTCGCTTCGATGCGGTCCAGGGCGTGCTCGCCGCCGTCCTCGAAAAATGCCTCCAGGCGCGGTGCGTCCAATCGCAACTCCGTCCCCTTGAACTCCACGTCCCCCTCGTAGACCGCCTTCCGCCCGTTGTCCGTCAGCGTGAGCCGCCGGGCCTGGATATGATAGCTGCGGCTCTCCGAGCCCGCCTCCTCCACCAGAAAGCTGTCGACCTCCTCGTCCACGATCAGATGCCGGGTCTCCCGGTTGATCCGGATATCGCGGCCGGAGATCAGATTCGGCCCCTGAATCATGCGGGGCCGGTCCGTATAGTCGATCCAGCCGGTCTCCAGGGCCATGAGCATCTCCCCGGCGGTGACCACAATCCTGCCCTCTGCGCCCTCCCAAACACTCTCCACGCGGCCGTGGGCGGTGATCTGCTCGCCGTGCCGGCTCACGGAAATGGAATCGGCCGCCGTGACGAAATCCTCCTGAGATCCCACCAGGCGCAGTCGAGCCCGGCCCGGCCCCGCCACCGACAACATCCCACTCGCCGCCTCGTAGACGCCCCGTTCCCCCGAGAGCCTTGCCTCGCGCTCCCCCTCCTCGGTCCGGATGACCTGGAAACCTCCCTCATGCCGACTGCGGAGCAGGAGGCCTTCCTCGTATTCCAGGGTCAGCCGGTCGCTCCGCGACGTGTAGTCGCCCGATTCCACCCAGGTCGCAACCTGGACGTCCCCCGTCGCCA
>CAYRCA010000099.1:8814-10930 GCA_964422565.1 uncultured Acidobacteriota bacterium
TCCACCCCGCGTCTGGGCATTCGATAGCTACGTATCATCCCTCGCTCGAAACGCAAGCCGACCGTCGCCGCCGTCAGACGAGTGCGCTCCCCCTCCTCCACCTCCCGCTCGAGCGAACATCCTCCCGTCGCCTGGGCCTCGCGAACCAGTCCGTCCCGGTAATCGAGTCGCAGCCGATCCCCCGCCTCGAGACGACTCACACCCCCCTCGTCGGCGATCCACATCCGCACGGAACCCGACGCTTCCGCCCGCCGCGGCGCCGCGTCCGGGCCCAGCCACAGCTGCACGCGCGCCGCCTCCAGAGTTTCTCCCGGAGGCGAGCCCCCTCGCTCCATACGCACGTCACCCGACAGGATGAGGGACTCGAAGCCGCCGTCCTCGCCGGACATGTCCCCCTGGAAGACATCGGCCCGCCCGTCGTCGATTCCCGCGGGCGAGGATCGCAGGGACACGTTGCCCTCGCCGCGGATGGAGTGAAACCGGAGGCGGTCGGCGCCGACTCCCCCGTCGGCGCCTTGGTCGAAGAGTCCGACGATGGACTCGGCCCTCAGTTCGTGCGAGCCGGACTCCGTGGTCTCCCGGAGGAGCGCGGACGACGATGGTCCGGGCGGCGATCCGGACCCGCCGCGAACCTCGATCCGACCCGCCTCGGAAGACCCGGAAAACTCGATGCGAATCGTCTCCCCGGCGAAGGATCTGGCGTCGGAAGCCTTGAGCCTCGCCGAACCCAGGGCCGTCACCCGCTCGATCCGCTGGTCCGGGGAAAAGTTCAAATCGATGATTCGGGCGGCCATCTCCGAGTCCGCGAGACGGATCCGGGCGTCGGTCATCAAGCGGATATGGCCGTCGGCCATCCGGTAGAGGGCTTCCCGCGATGTGGTGCGGGCCCGGACCTCCCCATCCGGCAGGTCGAGATCCAAACCTTCCCTCGCGTGGAGGGTTCTTTCCGGGATCCGATACTCCAACCCCCGCCCCGTGCCCCGTACCTCGCCCTGGGAGATGCGGAAGGACTCCCGAATCGAAATCACCTCCCTGGTTAGGTCGCCCCCGGCCCAGTCGGCCACTATCTCGGTGCCGTCCTCGAGGCGGATCAGAACGTTCTCGCTGAACTCGATGTTCCGGTCCGCGATCCGGTAAACCGCTCCCCGGGCCTCGATGGTGTCGGCCGGATCGCCTTCCGGGTTGAAGCGGGTGAGGTGGACCTGCTCGAGCAAGTGCTCTCCGTTGCGCAGGGTTGTGCTGGTTTGGGCCCGCACTTTGAAAACCGCCCGGCCCTCCTTCAACTGCGCGTGCTCGAAGTCGGTGGAGCGGCGGGCGATCTCGGGCGACAAGAGGCCGTCCCCGGCGCCCTCGCCCATTCGACCGCTGCGGGACCAGTAGTTGAGCGCGATCGACACGATTGCGCCGACCAGGACAAGAAACAGCAATAGACGAAAAAACCTGGAACGAAACATATTTCCCCGGCACCCGCCATTCTATACTGATGCTTCGGGACAGCGGATTGTTCGTGAGGATGCGCCTCGGCGGCCCCGGCCGGATCAGGACCGCAGGTCCTTGACGGTCAGCAGGAGGCGGTCTTCGCCCAGATAGGTCTCCCGGCTCAGCGTGTAGACGAGATCCACCGCCCGGCTCGGATCCAGACGCTCGGCCATCCGGGCCTTTCGCCACCAGATCACGTCCAGAGCGTGGCCGTTGACCCGGGTCTGAAGTTTGAGATGGCGATCCTTGAGAATCCACGGTCCTCCCGAGATGGTCACGCCGTAGGACGCGAAGGTGGGAACCGGGTTGCCGATCCCGAAGGGAGCGAGTCGCTCCAACTCCCCGCAGAGTCCGAGACCGAGGGTTTCCACCTCGAGGACCGAATCGATGCGGACTTTGGGAATCAGCGCCTCGGCGGGCAGAATGGAATCGGCGTACTCCGATAGCCGCCGCCCCAGGGCGGCCACCCCCTCCGGGTCGCAGTACTCCCTCTTGATCGTGCACCCGACCGCTTGGGCGTGCCCGCCGTACCGCTCGAAGAACTCCGAACAGGAATCCAGCGCCCGCAGCAGGTGGAAATCGGGTATGCCGCGGCCGGATCCTTGGCCGCCGCCGTCCGAGAGGGACACGGCCAGCG
>CAYRCA010000100.1:0-10925 GCA_964422565.1 uncultured Acidobacteriota bacterium
ATCGGAAGAGCACACGTCTGACTGGAGTTCAGACGTGTGCTCTTCCGATCTTCTGGCGACGGCAGGAGAGCATCGCTTCCCTGGAGAGCCCCGAGGCCGTCGTTGAGCAGACCCTTCAGTTATTGCACCGGGCGATCGGTTTCGGGAGCGCCCGCTTTCCCACGTTTCTGGGACTCGCTCTGGGCGTCCCGGGCTTGGTGGATTCATCGGACGGGACCTTGCTGTTCGCGCCGAATCTGCGTTGGAGCGACGTCCCCCTGGGAAGGATCCTGCGCGAGCGTTTTGCGGTCAGGAGTTTCGTGGACAATGAGGCCAATCTTGCCGCTCTGGGCGAGTACTACTTCGGAGCCGCCCAAGGATATAGCCAGGTCCTGTACATCAGCGCGGGAGTCGGCGTGGGCGGCGGCCTCGTTCATCACGGCCAGCTCCTGACCGGCGCCGCCGGATTCGCCGGCGAGTTCGGCCACATGACTATGGACCGGAGGGGACGACTCTGCGGCTGCGGGAATCGGGGCTGCTGGGAGACTCAGGCCAGTCAGTCCGCCCTTTTTCGCATCATCCGCGCGTCTCTCTCCAAGAAGACGCCCAGTGTCCTCGATGAGCTCACGGGAGGAGACGTGGAACAGCTATCCATCGCCGTAGCGATCGAGGCCGCCGAAAGAGGGGACGGAGTGGCCCTCGAAGCGTTCCGAGCGGTGGGCCGGTCGCTGGGCATCGGAATCGCCTCCCTAGTGAACGCATTCAACCCCGATCTGGTCGTGTTTGGAGGGACCCTGAGCGAGGGGGGATCCTATATCTTCCCATCCCTCAAGCAGGAGGTTCGCCGCAGAACTCTGCCATGGACCGGAGGCGCCGCCAACCTGGTCTGCGCGAAGAATGGAACCGACAATTGCGTTCTCGGCGGAGTGGCCAAGGTCTGCGAGTGCATCATTCAGCAGCCGATTCAATCCTTACAGGAGCCCGTCCAGGGCTAAATCGATCCCCGAAGGGTCGGGCTTTTCGGTTCGAACGTCGACGCGGAACAAACTCGGCCGAAAGCGGAAGGTTCCTCCGTGGAATGACCGGATGAGTGTGAATTAATGAGTGTGAATTAATGTTGTCGGTGCGCCTTTATGTGCGTATAATCGCCGGCAATCCGCGCCGGATTCCGCTTCATCTCGCCAACGGCGCGATCGGTTCGCTTGGTCCGTTTGCAGTCGGAAGGAGGGTTGTCGTGCGTCAATCCATCTGCGCTTGGGGTGTGCGAGTCGCCGGGGTCTGTGTCCTTTTCAGCTTTGCCAATCCAGGCGTCCACGCCGAGCGGATCGTGTATCCGCAGGCCGTCGTAGGCGCCTTCGGGGACATTGCGTTCGTCATCGAACTGCGACTTGGGAACCGGGGGCCCGATCCCTGGAGTGGAACCGTCCGGCTTCTCCGACAGCAGGACCTTCGAGGGATGTCTCAAGTAGTCTTCGAAGACGCGGCCGGGAATCGAACCACTCCTCCCGGAGGCGCCCAGCAGTTCGGCATTCCCCCCGGCGAGTCCCGGCTCCTCAAGATGACCAGCACGGACCTCCAAATCGGCGTGCTGGTGATCGAGCCCGAGGGGTCGCCCCTGGACGCCCTGGTGCCCTCCTTCTACTACAAGCTGTTGAAGCAGAACGGCCAGGTGACCGACGTTGTCGCCATCCAGGGTGTCAGAGATCCGGCCACCGGATTTCGGGCCATGATCTCGGACACGGGAACGTTCAACGTGGGCCTGGCGGCGGTGGCGGAAACGGGCCTGAATCAGTCGGGGGGAGCCTTGGATGCCGTCGAGGTCCAGGTCACCGTGGTCCTGGAGGACGGAACGGATTACTCGGGGACGGTGATTCTCGGCGGGGGCGAATCCGGCCAGAAAGCGTTCTTCCCGAGGGAGGTTATCCCGGGCTTGCCCGCCGGGATTCGGGTGGCTCAGCTTCGGATCCGCTCTACGGAGCTGATCTACGCGGCCACGTTGGCGCTGGCCACGCCGCCCGAATCGGAGGACGTTCAGATCGGGTCGGCGCCGGCTCTGGTGGACGTGGACCTTCCCTTCACCAATCTGTCGGTCGACGCGCGCGATCGCAGCGCCGTGATCGATTTCTTTCGTACCTATTTCCTCGCGCCGGAGAACGACGCGAGCATCGGTTGGACGGGCAACGTGGCGACTTGCACGCCCGGCACGAGCAGCGCCGCATTCAATCAGGCCATTCTGCGCCTGATCAACTTCTACCGGGCCATGGCCGGAGTACCGGCCGACATCCTCTTTGATGCGACTCTGAATGGCCGCTGCCAGCAAATGGCGTTGATGATGATCGCCAACAATCAGAGCTCGCACAACCCACCCCCCACCTGGACGTGCTTCACACAGGAGGGGGCCGACGCAGCAGCCCGTTCCAACCTGTTTTACTTCGACGGGGGCACCATGACCCCTCAGACCATCGTGGAGGGCTACATTCGGGATTCTGGAGCCGGAAACACCGCCGTCGGCCATCGCCGTTGGATCCTGCTTCCTCGCCAGCGATTCATGGGAAGTGGATCGGCGGACAACGGCCAGCGCCGTGCCAATGTGTTGTGGGTGATCTCGGCTTTCGCGCCAGGACCCCAGCTTCAGTCCTCATGGCCTCCCGACGGCTTCGTTCCCCATGTGCTCGTCTATCCCCGTTGGTCCTTTTCCTTTCCGGGAGCGGACTTCTCCCAAGCCACCGTCACCATGAGGCGGGGAGATGCCCCGGTTGCCTTGGCCCTGGAGCCGATCGCGACCGGATTCGGGGACAACACCATCGTCTGGGTCCCCCAGGGAGTGCCGCCGGTCCTTGTCGCCGACGTCACCTACACCGTCTCGATCGACGATGTCCTGGTGGGGGGAGTCGCCCAGAGCTTTGAGTATCAGACTACCCTGATCGACGCTGGACCTTGATGCTCGGCGTCAGTTCGAGAATTGGAAGGGCGGAGGCTTCCCAGACTCCTGTTGCACATACTGAAAACCTTGGGCCGGGGGCCGTCGCCGAGGGCGTGTTCCAACGCATTGTGGCGAGCGTCGACAACTTCGTCGTTGATGTGACGGACAATGGAGGAGTGAGCACGAGTTCGTCGCTGACGGAATCCGTGGCCGGAGAATTCGCTCCTCTCGCCGGACCGGCGTCCGCACCCCAATGTCCCCGTCCACCCCCGACACCGTGTTCGACTATTCGCCCCGGACCTCCGTCACAAAGGCCTGATACGCCTCCGCGACGCGCCCCTCCTCGACGTCGCCCCGGTGGACATAGAGGCGGTAGCGAAACTCGAACGTCTCGGCCGGTTCCACGACAATCGCGTCGAAATAGGGGTAGGACGCGCCGAGGAAGCCGTAGTATCGCAGGATCCAGCCGGGATGGGGGTGCTCGCCCGGATTGTCCGGATGCTGAAAAATGGCGACGCCGGAATACCCGCCGCCGTCCCTTTTCAACAGGCTGTAATCCGCCCAGGGGCTCGCCGCCTCGAGGACATCCTCGGCATGAGATCCGAGAGCGGTGGTAATGCGCCGCCCGTCCCGCTCCGCGTCGGGGCGCACGCCGAAGCCGCCGTAACCCCGTTCGCCCTGACCCCGAATCGTCACCACCTCGTCCGACACGTTCTCGAACCACAGATGGAAGTCGATGGCGCGGCCCACGTGGCTTGCCGGTTGGACCTCGACGGTCACGATCTCGCGGACGAAGGGGGCGTCCTCGTCGTCGTATTTCCAGCCGTTTTCCGCCACGAGCCGGGCCCCGCGGCCGGACAGGTCGATTTCCCGCCACCGTTCGAAAACTTGACGCACGCCGTCCACATGCCAGATATCGGCCCGGCGGTCCGCGCGGCGCGCGTTCGGCCAAGCCCAGAAGACCCCGCGGTGGTGGTAGTGATCGCTCGGGAATTGCTGGGTGAGAACGTCCCCGTCCAATCCATAGAGGGGATGGATGTAGCAGGACAGGCGGTAACGCTCCCGGCCCGGCTCGTCCATGTCGGCCGGCGTCATGACGCCGAAATTGTATACCAGCACCGGATCGCCGCCGTCGTAAAGGTGCAGCCGGCCTTCGACCTCCCGATAGGAGAAGGGCCGCGTCTCGACATTCTCCTGAGAAAACGCCGCCGAGGCCGCGATGACGGCGCACGCCGCCGCGATGGTCCCCGTTCGTGCAAACCGCATACGCCCTCCTACACCTCCCTCACGGTTCGGGCTTCCTGGTCCCAGGCCATTTTCCGGCCCTTGTGGCAGGCGAGGTAACCCATGATTCCCGCCACGGCCTGGGCGTAGCCGACGCGGATATCGGCGTTGGTGTCCCGCCGATTCTCCCGCATGCAGTCGATCCAGTTCTTCATGTGACGCCACTCCCAGCCGCGGCCCTCGGGAGGGGCATCGGCCCGTGCGACCATACTGTCGGCGATCTTGTCGGGGCCGTCCACGGCGCCGTCGCCCCGAAGCTCCCACGTCCCGGTGTCGAACACTCCGTTGGTTCCGGTCATGAGAGCCTCATAGGGTTGATGCGCGTTACCGAGCCGGGAGAAGTGGCGAAGCAGAAAGCCGGACGGGTACTGGTAGGTGATCTCCTGGGTGTCCGCGTTCTCTCGTTCGGTCCAGACCACATGCGCCTCGATGCCGACGGCCGAGGCGGGAATCGGATCGTTGGCGAACCACTGAACGACGTCGATGACGTGACTGCCCAACAGGTTCACCAGTCCCAGAGCACAGTCCCGGTAAAGGTGCCAGCAGCGGAACTTGCGGGGGTCGAAGGGCGCGGCGGGAAGGTAGGACAGAAATTGCTCCCAATCCACGTCCTCCTTTCGGACATTACTGTAGTCGCGGACCCAGGAGGGTACATTGCGGTTCCAGCCCACTTCACAGACCACCAATCGGCCCAGGACGCCGCTGTGGAGCAGTTTCGCCGCCGCCTGGTGTCGCGGGTCCGAACGGCGCTGGGTGCCGACCTGACAAACCACTCCGCTCTCAACGACGGCGTCCAGGGCGGCGTTCGCATCCTCCATGCGGTTGGCCAGGGGTTTCTCCACGAAGACATGTTTCCCGCCGCGCGCGGCTTCGGCGGTGATCGGACTGTGATGGAGGTCCGGGGTGGCGACGATCACCGCGTCCACCTCGGGCAGCCCCAGGAGGTCCTGGTGGCGGGTGAATGCCTTAGGCCTGCGTCCAGCGGCGGACTGCAGACGATCCGCCATGCTCTCCAGGTTGACTTTCCAGACGTCGCACACGGCCGGAACCTCGAGGTTCCAGTTCTCGCGTTCCGACATCAACAGGTTGACAAGATACGAGCCGCGGTCGCCGCAGCCGATCAGTCCGATTCCGATCCGGTCGTTGGGGCTCCCCGCCCGCAGATTGCCGCCGAACAGCGCGCCGGTCGCGACCGCGGCGGCGCCCGTCATGAACTCTCGTCGCGTGGATTGCATCGGTTGGTCCTCCTCTTCAAACAGCGGCCAGAGTACCGCCGGCGGGCCGCCGGAGTTGTCCGACCTCTCGCTCCTCGCTCCTCACTCCTGACCTACTCAACTTCCCGCCAGCTTCCCGGTCCGGGCCGACAGGTCGCGCACCTTCTCCTCGTCCACCTCGATGCCCAGGCCCGGGCCTTTGGGGACGGGCACGCGTCCGTCCACGGCCCGAAACGGTTCCCGGAGCACGCTTTCGCCCAGAAACTGCGGGCCGTTCAACGCGGCGGGATAGCGCAGTCCGAAGGCGCTGTACAGAATCAGCGATGCCGCAAGAGATACGTCCGGGTCGGTCAGGCCGCTTCCCAGGAACATGAGGTTGGCGTTTTCCAGAATCTCGATCTGTTGAACCGAGGAGACGAGTCCGCCGCATCGCGCCGGTTTCATCGCTACACCGTCGCAGCAGCCCAACTTGATGTACTCGAGCACCTCGACGGGGGACACCATACCCTCATCCACGACGATAGGGAGGGCACCGAGCTTTCGAAGCCGTTGATACCCGCTGATGTGGTTGATCATGATGGGTTGCTCGAGCACGGGCACGCCGACGTCGGCCAGCTTGCGGGCGGCCTCCATGGCGGTGCTCAAGTCGTAATGACCGTTGGCGTCGGCCCAGAGGAAGCCGTCCGGCACGAGTTCCTTCACGATCTTACACATTTCAATGTCGAAATCGAGGTTCGGCGCGACCTTCACGTTGTAGTGCGCGTACCCCTGCTCGCGCCCCTTGGCGATCAGGTCGCCGAGATCGTCCAGCTCCACCGGGTTGAGCGTCCAGCTGAAGAGGAGGTTGTCGTCGGTCTTGCGTCCCCATAGTTCGGCGATGTTGCGGCCGGTCAGCTTCCCGATGAGGTCGTGGAGGGCGATGTCTATGCCGGCCTTCGTGATGGGCGCCCCGGTCGTCCAGCCGTTGGCGATCTCCCGGTTCATGTCCCGGTGGATCTCCTGCAGGTCGAACGGGCTTCGGCCCAGAAGCATGGGCTTGATGTAGTATTCCAGAGCGATGAAGGCGCCTTCCAACGTCTCGTAGCTCCAGCGCGGGATGGGTACGCTCTCGCCCCAACCGACGGTGCCGTCGTCCGCGGTGATCTTGATCAGTACCGCGGGTCGACCCGAGCCGGAGACGGGGCCCTCGAAAAACCGGAAACGCATCACCGTGGGGTAGCGAATCGGAAAGCACTCGATCCGCTCGATCCTCACCCGTCTGGTTTCGGCCGCCTTGATGTTCGACGCGAACCTGAGGCCCACCGCGCCGATCGCGCTCATTTGCATAAACTCCCGTCGGGTCGGGGTCGCCATGATCTTCCTCCTCGAAACGGCGGGTGGCTCCCCGGTCCGCCGGTTCGTAGCCGGACGCCACCTCCGCCGTCGGCGCACGCGTCGCCCAGGTCCTCCCCGCCCTTCCTCAGCGCCATTCTTTGCAGCTAACCTGCTGGATTCCCGCCAAAAAGTCAACGAGGAACCCTCCGCCTGGCGAATCCGACGATCCCGCTCCGCGACCCCCGGGAGGAAATGGCGCCACCCTTGGGGGGCGGAGACTCGGGCTCTGAATCGGGTCTCGAATCCGGAGCGACACGACGAAGCGGCCGTCGTTCTGGCGCGGTCGCGAACGGGCCTCTTCATTGAAGGCCCGCCCTTAGGGCCCTGTCGAGATTCCTCGGCGTCAACAGGCCCCGTCCTGCCGACGCGCCGCCGGCCGCAGCCCGGAGCTGGAATCACCTGTCGATCCTATCCTCCCACCGTAGTTGTGATGCCGTAGGAGGCCACCAGTTTCTCGATCTCCGCCAGGCGATCGTCCCGGTACTCCGCCAGGCCCGACAACGGATAGTTCAATCCCAGGCGGCCATACTTGCCCTCCCCGTAGCGGTGATAGGGCAGGATATCCACCTCTCGCACGTTCTCGAGGGCGACCACAATATCCATGCGGGCGCGGATTTCCTCTTCACTGTCGTTCAATCCCGGCGCCATCACGAGACGCACGCGGGTGGGAACGCCACGCTCCGTCAGCCGGCGCAGGTTCGCCAGGATCCGCTCGTTGCCGCTTCCGGTGAACCGGCGGTGCCTTTCCGAATCCGCCGCCTTCAGGTCGAACAGGACCAGGTCGATCCAGGGCAGGACCTCTTCAAAGCGGCTCCAGCCTACATCGCCCGCCGTGTCCAGTGCGGTATGGACGTCCGCCTCCTTCAACCTCGCCGCGGTCCGAGCCACGAAGGCCGACTGCCACAGGGGTTCGCCGCCCGAATAAGTGACCCCGCCGCCGGAGGTCTGATAGAACACGCGGTCCTTGAGCAGCGCCACGACCAGTTCCTCCACCTCCATCCACTTGCCGACCAGCTCCAGCGCGCCCTCGGGACAGACGGTCACGCACGCGCCGCAGCCGTCGCAGACGGCGCGGTCCACCCGAATGAAGCCGTCCTCCCCGAAAGCCGGCGCCTCCAGCGGGCAGAACTCGACGCAGGTGCCGCATCGGGCGCACTTCTCACGGTAATAGAGCAGATCGGGCGCCGGTCGGGTCAACTCCGGGTTGCCGCACCAGAGACAGCCCAACGGGCACCCTTTCAGGAACACGGTGCTGCGGATACCGGGGCCGTCGTTGGTGGAGTATTTCTGGATGGCTGAAATCAATCCCTTGTCGAGGCCGTGCGACGGCTTGACGGCGTTGAGGGAGTCCATTGCACCGACCACCTACAAGCCGCGCTGCTCGGTGCGGTCGATGATCGCATCCTGGACCTCGGGGATCAGGGAGGTAAACAGCGCGCAGTAGCCCGCCACGCGAACCATCAGGTTTTGGTGTCTTTCCGGATGCAGCTTGGCGTCGCGCAGTTCGGCCGTGTTCACGATGTTGAACTGGAGGTGAAAGTTGCCCAGAAGACGGTTGGCCTCCAGGAAGGCCACGAACCGCTCCAGGTTGTCGGGTCCGTCCAGGGCGCCGGGCGAGAATTTCATATTCAGCAGTTGCCCGCCGGCCATGCGCTGGTTGGGCAGTTTCGAAACCGACTTGGCCACCGCGGTGGGGCCCAGCTTGTCGGCACCCAGGCAGGGCGACGCCCCCTCGTTGAGCGGTTTGCCCGCGTACCGACCGTCCGGCGTGGCGCCCACGTCGATTCCGCAGGGCACGTATGAGGAAATATTGGAGGTACCCATGGTATAGCCGCAGCCGAAAGGGCCGGCGCCAGCGCGCTCATTGCGGTAGTCCGGCAACAGCTCCAGGTAGGACTTATACACATCCGCCACGATCTCGTCCACGTAATCCTCATCGTTGCCGAACTTGGGTGCCGCCAGGGCCAGCTTGCGGATCTTCTGATACCTCTCCCCCCGCCAGTCATGGTCCAGGGCCTCCTTCAATTCGCCGAATGCGACCGCCCGGTCTTCGAAAACCAGTTTCTTGATGGCGGCCAGCGAATCGCCGATGATGGAGGTCCCGACGTTGGACTGACTGACGAAATCGAACTCGGCTCCCCCGTTCTTCAGTGTTATGCCGCGTTCCAGGCACTTTTCGATGAGGGACGAGGCGAACGGGTCGGCGTCGTGCTTCTTCAACGACCGGTCGCACACATAATCGCTTTCGACCGCCAGGTCGGTGTAGAACTTGAGCAGCTTCTTCCAGGCGGCCCACACTTCCTCGTAAGACTTGAAATCGACATCCCGGCCCGGCTTGCCGTTGACGGAGACGAGCTGGATGCCGGAAACCGGGTCTACGCCGTTGTTCAGGACCAACTCCAGAATCTTGCCGAAATTGATGTAGGTCATCCCGGTGGCGCGATGGCCCCAGCGTCCGGGAATGGCGACTTCCACACAGCCCATGGAGGCGTAGTCGCGGGCCACCTCTTCCGGCAACCCGATACTCGTTAGCGCCGGGATCACTGTTTCGTCGGCGAACAGCGAGGGCATGCCGAACCCCTCGCGGATCAGCTTTGCGGATTCCTCCAACACGCGGTGCGGCGAGCCCGCCCAGTAGCGTACCGACAGGTTCGGCTCCGGCAGGCGATTGAGATCCATGGCGCGCAAGGCCAGGTAGCTGAGGTCATTGGTGGCGTCCGTACCGTCGGGCTCGATCCCCCCTACCATCAGGTTGGAATAGAGCGGGTATCCGACGCCATACTCGGTGTGGTCCCAGGGACGCACCTTGTTGAGTGAATTCAATTTGACGAAGAACAGCGCGATCAGCTCCAGAGCCTCGTCCGGACTCAGGATTCCGGCGTCGATATCGTGCTTGTAGTAGGGGTGCATGAACCGGTCGAACAGTCCGAAGGAAAAGGAGTGTCCGTTCGACTCGATCATCATGATCAGATGGCAGTAATAGACCCCCTGCAGCGCCTCGTGGAACGACTGCGGGGGCCCCTCGAAGATGCGCGCGTTAATCTCCGCAATACGCGCCAGTTCGGCTTTGCGTTGGGGATCATCCTCTCGGGCCGCCATTTCCCGAGCGAGCGCGGCAAAACGGCGGGCGAAACGAATGGCGGCTTCCAGCGCGATGATAGCGGCCTCATAAAAATCGCGCCGTTCGCGGGTCAGGCCCGGACCCTCCAGCCGCTCCCGAGCCTCGCGCTGGATTCCACGCAGCCCCCTGGCCAGGACTTCTTCATGGTGGGGGATGATGTGGCCGTCGCCGGACATGGAAATGCCGCCGCGGTGCAGTACGTTCTGCTTCTGAGCCAACATGTTGGTCTCCGGCATGTTGGCGTACACCTCCTCCTGGTGGGTTTTGCCTTTCCAGTAGCCCTCAATGCCTCGCAGATTGTCCTTGGTGTCCGCGCTGATCTCAAACACATCTCCCGAGCGCCGATCGAACCGGTCGAGCTCGTCGATCACCCACTCAAGCGAGTACTCCGGAAATACGGGTGCGGCGCGCGGCCTCCCGGCCTGGTTGCCCACAATGAGCTGATCCTTCTCAATGAAGATGCTCATATTCTCCAGAATCCTCTTCAGCGCCTCGGCCTTGCGCAACACATAGGCCCGCCCCTCCGTCTCCCGGTAGGAAGCGGTAATCAACAGGGCTCGCTCGGAACAGATGGATGGGGTCACATTCAGCAGGTCTTGGCGCACGCGCCGCACGCGCGGGAAGCCTTGACCGCCGTAATCGTAATCCATAAGCTCGGATCCGGATGCCTTCTTGGACAACTGCGCCGCCGTTGAGGTAGCCATGGCCGCTCCCGAAAATACCCCCTGGTTCTTCCTCGACACAGGCTATCAGGTTCATCGGGTAATTGATATGAAACTCTCGGCCATGGCCGGATGGCTCCGGAAGGTCGGGAGACATCGATTGACAGCGCGGTTCCCGGGGGTGCATCGAAGAAGGCGGATCGAGATGAATAGACGGGAGTTTTTTGCGACGACGGCGGCCTCACCGGTGGTGTTGACGGCGGTCGAGAACGGGTTTCAATCGTTGTTCGACGGTCCTTGTCCGGGTGGGTGATCGAGGAGGGGTCCGAATCGGCGTTCCACGTCGAGGAGGGGGCCATCGTCGCCTC
>CAYRCA010000101.1:0-1946 GCA_964422565.1 uncultured Acidobacteriota bacterium
GCCACTACGTCGGGAAAGCTGTCGGGTTCGGCTGTCCGCATGTTCGCCCGGGGAGGGGCCGGCTCCTGACCGCCGAGAAGGTTGGAACATCCAAGAACGAGACACAGGGCGGTGAACGGGAGGGCCGCCCGTATGACAAGACTGTCCATAGTGTTTCTCTCTTTCTCCACAGTGCGTCGGGCGCAAGCTTCCCATCATACGCCCTTGACTCTATGGATGGCGAATTCAGGT
This sequence comes from uncultured Acidobacteriota bacterium, assembly GCA_964422565.1. Lineage (GTDB taxonomy): Bacteria > Acidobacteriota > UBA6911 > RPQK01 > JAPXNP01 > CAYRCA01. The sequence goes on from CAYRCA010000101.1 coordinate 232, forward strand.
TTGGGGTCTCAGCCGTCCCGAGTGGGTGTCGAGGGCCGAACACCGTGGGGGGCGTTCCCGGAGTCCTTGACCCGTCGGCGGTCGGAAAATAGAATGGAACGCTGGAAGTCTTTTGAAAGCCGAGTGATACGGGAAAGGTTGGTGAACGATGTGGCGACGGGACTGTCCCCCGGGGGGGCGATGGAAGTCGGCCGGGTTGGCTCTGCCGCTTCTGGTGTTGATTGGATGCTCCCCGGTGGACGAGCCGGCGGATCCTCCGGTTGCGGCGATTCCGGCGGACGACGAGGTTTGGGAGATCCTCTTCGATGGGCAGACCTTCGACGGCTGGCGCGGCTTTGGCCGGTCGGACGTTCCCGAGGGCTGGGTCATCACCGAGGAGGGGGATATCCACTTCACCTCGGCCGATGGGGATATCAACCTGGGTCTCATCACGGAGGAACGGTTCTCGGATTTTGACCTGCGCTTCGAGTGGCGAATCGCCCCCGGCGGGAACAGCGGCGTCTTTTTCCGGGTCAGGGAGAACGATCACGGGGCTATCTGGCATACCGGACCCGAATACCAGGTTGTGGACAACACCGGGCACCCCGACGGTGAGAATCCTCTGACGTCCGCGGGTTCCAACTACGCCCTGCACGGACCGGAGGAGGACTACATGCGCCCGGTGGGCGAGTACAATGAAGGGCGCGTCTTGGTCTCGGGCGACCGGGTGCAACATTGGCTGAACGGACACAAAGTCGTCGAGTATGAGTTGTGGGACGACGACTGGGAGGAACGGGTGGCGGGCACCGCTTTCGCCCGGTTTCCCGAGTATGGCCGGAGCCGGTCGGGTCACATCGCCCTGCAGGAGGGCGGTCCGGTCTGGTACCGGAACATCCGTCTGCTCCGCCTGAATTGATGGCCCCGCGCGGCGAGCCTCTTCAGATCGGATCAACGTCCGGGGATCCCGGCTCCCGATCCGGGTGAGAGGGCGAAACACGGGTCTCGCGGTCGCGGCGGGTGACACACTCGCGAAGTTCCGGCAATCGGTGACTGGAGAGAATCGGTGTGGATCCGTGGCCTCGAATCTGTTCGGATCACAGTAGAAACCAGGAGTAGCCCACCCGCATGCCCCCGGTCACACCGCGCGGGAGGGTGCTCAGGATGGTGAAGCTGCAGGCGGCGTGGGACAGAGCCAGGGGAAGAAGATGGGGGTGTTTGCGGTAGATGGCACACCATGCCCATCCCGCCAGCAGAGTGAGGGGACTCAGAAAGGGGTTGGGCAGGTGGAGCAGGCCGAAGACGATTCCGGCCGCCAGGGCCGGAGCGGAGAACCTCCTCTCCAAGGTCCTCAGCACGACAGTATGAAGCGCCAGTTGCTGGGCCAACGCCCAGATCAGGAGAGAGGCGAAGCTTAGCGTGGCGTCGGTCCGCCAGCGGAGACTCTCGAAATGGTACCCCGCGAGAATGAAGGCGAGAACTGCGGGGGCCGTCAGGATACCGGCGAGGCCCAGGCCGGGAAGGAGGCCGTGGCTGGAAAAACCCCAGTCCCGCCACCTTCCGGAGTGTCGAAAGTGATAGGCGAGGCATAGGCCCAAGCCGACGAATATGGTCAAGTTGGAAGCCCAGCGTTGAGCACCCAGGAGGTAGACGAAGGGCCACTGGTACAGGACGGTAATCAGCACCAGCGCGACGGCGTAGCCCCGAGGATCTTTGACCATTGCTCCGGTTTCTGTCGA
>CAYRCA010000101.1:1956-10909 GCA_964422565.1 uncultured Acidobacteriota bacterium
CAAAGGCCAACTGAATTCGGGCGCTCGATTTTGCCGGCGCTTTCATGACCCGGTTGCCGGATTGTCTCCCAGTTTAACCCGGCACTGCGGTAGATGTGGACGAGGACGATGAGCGGGTGTCGAGTCGACGGGTTCGGGTGTCGAGGCCCATGTGACCCGCCATCCCAGCGAAGGAGGGCGCATGGGATACCCATGACCTCGCGCGGTGCGGGAGCGCTCGGGCGGGACCACCAGGAACGCCTCGGACCTTATCTATCGTTACGAATCGGGACCGAAACGAGGGTTCACGAATGTCAGTCCGTCCGCCACGGTTTGACAACCGCTTATACTCTCGAGGAGCATTACGCCCGACCCGATTCGCTCGCTTGCCGGACTGGGCCGCCCGGGCGGGCGGGATTTTTCCGGCGCCCGACCTGTGAGATAATCGCCACTGAAAAGTCCCGCTAAAGGCGGTGTCAACGGCTGTGCACATTCATCGAGGTCCGCAGGGAGAGTCTGTTCGGGTGTTCGCCGCGCAAGGGGCAACACTCCTGGTCGCCTTGCTGGCTTGGACGCTGTCTAACGCTGCAGCACATTCGGGCCCTGGGCGTCACCAATCGGCCGGCGAACCGATGCTGGCGGTGGGGGATTCCCTGGCTGTCTGGAGTCCGGCGGGAAGGACCCCGGGCGATCCCGAGTCGGCGGGGTCGACCGCGGCGGCTTCGGCGCTTCAACCCGAGATTCCAGGTTTCCTTTTCGTTTCCGCCGCCGGCGTCCTCGGAACGTCCCGCTTGCCGTCGAAGTCACCGTCGAGCCGATCCCCACCCTTCCGAGCGGGGAACTGAGGACCCCGTCACCCGGCGCGCCCAGCCGCGGCCCATCGGACCCCTCACGGGTGGCCCGGCCCGATCCGGGGACACCGTCCCGGCGGCCTCTCTTGACGGGACCTCAGCAACCCTCCCTCCCCACGGATGCGTGGCCGAAAGGCTCCGGATCACGCCTGAACCTTGTTTTCCCCTCTATTTTTCCAGGAGGCCGGATCCGCCTGCCGGCGGGCCGGGCAATGCGATGTCTCCAATGTCGATTGAGTTTTCCGATGTCGTGGCTTACGTGCTGACCTTTGTCGCTCTCGTGGGTGTGGTTTACCTGAGCTGGATGAGTCGGCGGAACGAGGAAACGCCGGTCGCGCCCGCCTCCCCAAAGCCGAAGAGCCCAGCCGCTCGGCCCCGGGGATCGAGGCGCGTGAAGCGCTAGCGGTCCGGAGGCTGGCGAGTCGGCTACAGGACGTTCCTGTGAGTCCTCGATGCGGTCCGCCGGTAACCGTTGGTGGGAGTCACGGTATGCTCCCCCCGCCCCATGGCGACGATGCCCGTTCGAACCATTTCGACGATTCCAATGCCGCGCAGGAGCTCCGTGAAGCTCTCCACCTTGTCCTCCTGACCGGTTATTTCCACGATGACCGAATTGCGGGCCACATCCACCACGCGGGCGCGAAAGATGTTGCACAGCTGCATCACCTCCGGCCGCGACTGGCTGTCGACGCGCACCTTGATCAGGGCCAGGTCCCTCGTCACCGAAGGCTTGTCGTGCATGTGCTCGACCTGGACGACGTTGGGCAGCTTGTAGAGGCATTTCTCAACCTTACTGGCCTCGGCTTCGGTCCCCTCGATCAGGATCGTCATCCGAGAGAGTTCCGGACTGTCCGTGCGGCCCACGGTGAGGCTGTCGATATTGAAATTGCGACGTCGGAACAGACTGACGACCCGGTTCAAGACGCCGGGCTTGTTTTCGACCAGAGCGCTCATTGAGTACTTCATCGATCGCTACTCCTTCTGCGAGGCGGCCGAGACGGGCCGTCGGATCATGTTGTGCAGGGACGCGCCGGCCGGGACCATGGGGTAAACGACGTCGTGTTTTTCGACCACGTACTCGATGAGCACCGGCGTGTCGTTCTGGGCCCGGGCGAAGCGAACCGACTCCTCGATCTGATCCCTCCGGGTCACCCGCATGCTGGGGATCTTGTAGGCCTCCGCCAGCTTGCAGAAGTCGGGGCTGCCCATGGGTGTGGCGTGGTAGCGCTCCTCGTAGAAGAACTCCTGCCACTGGCGCACCATCCCCAGATAGTTGTTGTTGATGATGGCGATATTGACGGCAACCTTCTGTTCCACGGCGGTCGCCAGTTCGGCCATGGTCATCTGGAACCCGCCGTCGCCGACGATCGCCCACACCTCCTCGTGGGGGCGACCCATCTTGGCCCCCAACGCGGCCGGGAATCCGAAGCCCATGGTTCCCAACCCGCCACTGGTGATCAGAGTCCGGGGGCGCTGGTGAGGGAAGTACTGGGCTTCCCACATCTGGTGCTGTCCCACATCGGTCACGGTGGTGACGTCACCGCCCGTGAACGTCCAAAGGTCCCGGATCACGTGAGCGGCATAAAGCTTTCCGTCCTCGGGAAGGTTGTAGATGTCGCGCCCCTGGCGCTCATCCTGCCAGCTGCGGATCAATTCCAGCCATTCCCGGCTGTCGAAGGCCGGCGTCAGCGGGATGATCTGTCGAAGGACCTGTCGGAGATCCCCGACCACGCCGAGGTTGACGCGCACATTCTTGTTTATCTCCGAGGCGTCAATGTCCACGTGGATCTTCTTCGACTTAGGGGCGTAGGTCTTCAGATCGCCCGTGACCCGGTCGTCGAAGCGCATGCCCAGGGCCAGAAGCAGATCGGCCTCCTGAATGGCCATATTGACGTGCGCCTCCCCGTGCATTCCCATCATCCCGAGGCAGAGGGGGTGGGCTTCGGGCAGAGCGCCCTTGCCCAACAAGGTCAGTGCCACCGGAATCCCGCCCTTTTCGGCGAACTCCAGCAACTCCCGCTCCGCTCCCGAGAGGGTGATTCCGTTACCCGCCAGAATCAGGGGACGCCGCGAATCGCGGAACAACTCCAGCATCGCGTTGAGCTCCTCCGCCGACGCCTCCCCGATGGGACGCTCGTTGGGCATGCTCAAGGGGCCCTCCGGATAGACAAACTCGGTCTTGGCGATCTGGACGTCCTTGGGGATGTCGACAAGCACCGGGCCGGGTCTCCCACTCCGAGCGATATGAAACGCCTCTCGAACCGCGGAGGCCACTTCGTCCACCTCGGTTACCAGGTAGTTATGCTTGGTAATGGGCAGAGTGATTCCGGTGATGTCGATCTCCTGGAAGGCGTCGGAGCCGATCACGCCGGTCGGTACCTGGCCGGTAACGCAGACGACGGGGGAGGAGTCCAGCATGGCGGTGGCGATTCCGGTCACCAGATTGGTGGCTCCCGGTCCGCTGGTCGCCACGGCGACTCCCACCTTCCCGGTGGCCCGGGCATAGCCGTCCGCCATGTGAGAGGCGCCCTGCTCGTGCCGGACGAGGACGTGGTGCACTTGGGGATACTTCGTCATGGCGTCGTAGGCGGGGAGAATGGCACCCCCCGGATACCCGAAGACCAAGTCGACACCCTCCCGAATCAGACACTCCCAGAGGATTTCCGCTCCTGTGAGTTTCATAGTCTATGTTCTCCTTAATATCTCCGGCCCTCAGGGGCCGATCGCCTCTAATCCAAGAAGACCGCGCCGGTGGAGGCGCTGCTGACCAGTTTCGAATAGCGTCGCAGCCAGCGGCTCTCAATTCTGGGCTCGAAGGGCGGAAGCGCGTCCAACCGGCGCTCGATCTCGGCGACGTCCAGCTCGAGGTCCACCCGTCCGGTATCCAGGTCGATTGAAATCGTGTCGCCGTCGCGGACGGCGGCAATCGGTCCCCGCGCCGCCGCCTCGGGACTGACATGGCCGACCGACAAGCCCCGGCTGCCGCCGGAAAAACGACCGTCGGTGATCAGCGCGACGCTGTCGCCCAAGCCCATTCCCTGGAGCTGAGCGGTCGGGCCCAACATCTCCTGCATTCCCGGACCACCTCGGGGACCCTCGTAGCGGATCACGACCGCCTCGCCCGAGCGAACCTCACCCTCCAGAATTCCCCGGGCCGCGTCCTCCTCGCTTTCATAGATGCGGGCGGGGCCTCGATGACGACGATTCCCTCCGACGCCGCCGATCTTGATAACCGCGCCCTCGGGCGCCAAACTTCCGAAGAGAATAGCAAGGCCCCCCGTCGTCGAGTGCGCCGCCTCGCGGCGGCGAATCACCTCAGTGTCTCGAATCTCGGCGTGGGCGATGTTCTCCCCCAAGGTTCCGCCCGTCGCGGTGGGGCGATCCAGGGTGAGGAGATTGCCGTCCCGGCTGATCTCCCGAAGGATAGCCGGAACGCCGCCCGCACGGTGAACGTCGTCCATGTGCCAGTGACTGGCGGGACTCACCTTGCAGATCTGGGGTACCTTTCGGGCCACCCGGTTGATCCGCTCCAGGGGATACTCGATCCCCGCCTCATACGCTGCGGCCAAGGTGTGCAGGACGGTATTCGTACTGCCGCCCATCGCCATGTCCAGGGCGAAGGCGTCGTCAATGGCCTCGAGGGTAACGATTTTCCGGGCGGTTAGATCCATTTCGATGAGGAGGAGAATGCTCGTCGCGGCATGGCGCGCGAGGATGTAGCGCTCCTCCGTCTCGGCCAGGGCGGTGCCGTTGTAGGGCAGCGCCAGGCCGACGGCCTCCAGAAGGCAGTTCATGCTGTTGGCCGTGAACATGCCCGAGCAGGAACCGCAGGAGGGGCAGCCGTGGTCTTCCAGCATCTTCAGTTCGGTCTCGTCGATCCTCCCGGCCTTGTAGGCTCCGACTCCCTCAAAGACGCTGACCAGGTCGATGGCTCTTCCGTCGGGTGTGCGACCGGTCGCCATGGGACCCCCGCTGAGGAACACGGTGGGGATATCGACCCGCAACGCCCCCATCAGCATGCCGGGCACGATCTTGTCGCAGTTGGGGATGCAGATCATGCCGTCGAAGGCGTGGGCGTCGACGACCGTTTCCACGCAGTCGGCGATCAGTTCGCGACTGGGGAGCGAGTAGTTCATTCCGACGTGACCCATGGCGATGCCGTCGTCGACGCCGATGGTGTTGAACTCGAACGGGACGCCCCCCGCCGCCCGGACGGCACTCTTTACGGCGGCTCCGAACTTCTGCAGGTGCACGTGTCCGGGAATGATGTCGATGTAGCTGTTGCAGATGGCGATGAAGGGTTTGGACATGTCCTCATCGGTGACTCCCGTCGCCTTCAGGAGCGACCGATGGGGCGAACGCTCGAAGCCCTTCTTGATCCGATCCGATCGCATTGCCTTTTTCTCCATCCCGCTGTCCCTCCCGAACTCCGCTTCGGAGCCGAAAAAAAAAGCCCCCGAGGTCGGGGGCTTTCTCGATTTCAGCGTCCGTGGCCTTTCAGCTTCCCTGGTGCGAATGTACCCCCGACATCCGCCGGCCGCTAATGGCTGTAATCCGTACTACCAGTACGGAAAGCAGGCCGGTGGTGCGGGAAAGCACGAGTGATCGCATGTTGGCGCGATAGCGTAACGGAACTCGTACCCCTTTGTCAAGCTCAACAGCTCGCGCAACTTTCGGAACTTTCGGAACCTTCGGGGCGTACGTCGGGAAAATGAGGGAGGGGCTCCGGGAATCCGAAGTCGACAGGATGTCGCGCATCCACTCCGGAGTAATCGACAGGGGACCGGAAGCCGGCATCCATTCCTCGCCGCCGAATGACCCAGGGTCCGCTGTGCTAGCAGCGGCGATCTCAAGGACTCCGGCGGCCGCGGAGGGGATTTGACGGGGAAGGCGACCTTTGCCGTATACTCAATAGCTTCGGTTCGGGAGGAGCAGATGACACCAGCCAGCCATGATGCCCAGGCTCGTGCCCCGATTCTGGTGATGAAGTTCGGTGGAACATCCATCGGAAGTGTCGATGCGATTCGGCAGGCCGGCGCCATCGTCAGGCAGAGCCTTGACGATTGGCCTCGAACGGTGGTGGTGGTTTCGGCGCTGTCGGGAGTGACGAACCTGTTGCTGGATACGGCGGTCAAGGCGACCAGGGGAGATCGCAACGCCGGCGAAGCGGCCGCTGGCCACCTCCGCACGAGACACCTGGAGGTGGCGCGCGTTCTGATCTCGGACGATTCCGCTTATGAGAGCCTTTCCGCGGAGATCGAGTCTCTCACTCAGGAGTTCGGTCATCTGTGCGGAGCGATCGCTGTCCTTGGCGAGGCCACGCCTCGGGCTCTGGATGCGGTGGCGTCCATTGGGGAGAGGCTCTCGGTTCGCCTGTTCGCTTCCGTTCTGAACGAGATCGGTGTCGCGACCCGGGCCCTCGATGCCGCGGAGTTCGTGGTTACCGACTCCAGTTTCCAGTCGGCCCACCCCGATCTTCCGGCCACGCGTCTCAGAGCGAGTCGCGCTCTTCTTCCCCTTATCGAGAAGGGGATCGTCCCCGTGGTCACGGGTTTCGTCGGGGCCGATCCGGCGGGTGTTACGACCACCCTGGGTCGGGGTGGAAGCGACTACTCGGCGGCGCTGGTCGCCGCCGCTCTGGACGCGGTCGAAGTGTGGATCTGGACCGATGTGGACGGCGTGATGACCGCCGATCCCAGGATCGTCCCCGAGGCCCGGACGATTGCCACGCTCTCTTACCGGGAGCTGGCGGAACTGGCGTATTTCGGCGCCAAGGTCCTCCACCCGATGACCATTCGGCCCGTCGTCGAGGCCGGTATCGGCCTGTCCATCCGAAACACTTTCAACGCAAACCATCCGGGTACTCGGCTGGTGACGAAAAACCATCATTCCACGGAGGTCATGAAGGCGGTGACCTCGATCAAGGGTCAGAACCTGATCACCCTTGAGGGACGCGGAATGCTCGGGGTGCCCGGTGTGGCGGCGAGGACCTTCGCGGCGGTCGCCGCGACGGGAGCGAACGTTATTCTGATCAGCCAGGCATCCTCGGAGCAGAGCATCTGCTTCGCCGTACCCGCCGCCAAGAGCGGCCTGGTCGTCCGGTCTCTGGAGGAGGCTTTCTCGCGGGAGCTTCACGACCGCGATATCGATCGGGTCCGGGACTCCGGCGAGGTGGTAATCGTCACCGTGGTGGGTTCGGGAATGCGACACACTCCGGGGGTCGCCGGCCGCGTGTTCACCGCCCTGGGCGCGGACGGCGTGAACGTGGTGGCTATCGCCCAGGGGTCCTCCGAGGTGGCGATCAGTCTGGTGGTCGAGGCGGGCGACGAGGAACCAGCTGTGCGGGCCCTTCACCGGCTGGTCGGGCGGTAGAGGTCAAAGATGCAGAAGATTGGAGTCGCGGTTCTGGGAGCAACGGGAAGTGTGGGCCAGCGATTCGTTCAGTTGCTGGCGAATCATCCCTGGTTCGAGCTGAGGGCGTTGACCGGTTCCGATCGTCGGGTGGGGAAGAAGTACGGTGAGACGTGTCATTGGATCCTGTCCGAGCCGATGCCGGAGGAGGCGCGGGAGGTGCGGGTGGCGCCGACGGAGCCGGACTCGGTCGGGGGGGTGGGGCTGGTCTTCTCGGCACTTCCCTCGAATGTGGCACGTGTCGAGGAGCCGCTTTTCGCCGAGGCCGGGATGGGAGTCTGCACCAACGCCGGCGCCTTTCGCCGCGAGCCCGATGTGCCCCTCCTACTGCCCGAGGTCAATGCCGACCATATAGAGTTGGTGAAGCGGCAGCGTTCGGTCCGAGGCTGGAAGGGGTTCATCGTCACCAACCCGAACTGCACCTCGACCGGCATGACGATCGCTCTAAAGGCGTTACAGGACGCCTTCGGGCTGGACACGATCTTCGCCGTGTCGCTGCAGGCCGTCTCGGGCGCCGGCTACCCGGGAGTCCCCTCCATCGACATTCTGGACAACGTCATCCCCTTCATCTCGAACGAGGAGGAGAAGGTCGAATGGGAGCCCCGCAAGATGCTTGGCCGATTGGGCGGCGACGGAGTGGAGCCGGCCGACTTTCGGATTTCGGTTCAGACCAACCGGGTGGCGGTCTCCGACGGCCATCTTGTCTGCCTGGCGGTCAAGCTTCAAAGTCGCGTCTCCCCGGAGGATGCCGCCGCCGCCTTGAGTTCCTATGAGCCGCCGCCGGCGTGTGACGACCTGCCGTCGCGCCCGCGGCCGGTGATCCAGGTCAGGAGTGAGTCGAATCGCCCTCAGCCGCGTCTGGACCGCATGTCGGGCGGAGGCATGACAACCGTGGTGGGCCGAGTCCGCCGGGATCCGGTCCTGGACCTGCGGATGGTGGTGCTATCCCACAACACTGTCCGGGGAGCGGCCGGCGGATCGATCTTCAATGCCGAACTGCTATCCCGCGCGGGACTTCTCCCCGAAGCGGGATGAGAGCGCCGCGGTCCGCCGCCCGTCCCCGGGGGGCGAGGCGACAGGCCCCGGAGGCGTCGGCATCGCGTTCTTCGCCTTCCTTGCGGGTGAGCTCCGGGTTAACGCAAGATCGGCATCTCCACGTCCCGGTCGGTCCGGAAATTGAAGAGCTGCTCCACTCGGAACTCCACCTCGTCGCCGGATGTCGCCAGGACGGTTCCGGTTCCGGCGCCCGCGCCGATGGCGCCCCCGATGGCGGCACCCTTCCCACCGCCGACGATAGCTCCGATGACGGCACCGATGCCCGAAGCGATTCCGATCTTCTTGGCGTCGTCCCCAACGGTCCCATCGGCCTCGAAGTGCAAGGTGTTGGTGGGCAGGGAATAGGTCTCACCTCCCACGTTGATCCGGGCGAGGCTGATGGACATCCGCGCCCGTCCCCTCACTCTGCCCGAGGCTTCGACATCACTGATTCGACCGGCGATCCGGCTGCCGGCGGGCGCCAGCAGGCGACCATCCACGACCAAGTCGTCCTCAAGCGTCGCTTCGAAGGCGTCCCCCGGCTGGTTTCTCTTGCTCGAAATCGTTTCAGCCAGCCGGACGTTAAACGAGGTTCCGGAGGGCAGAACGGCCGTGGTTCGAGCGGGAGGCTCCGGGTCCGCGACGGGCGGCGCAGCCTGAGCCGGGGCGGGCTCGGT
>CAYRCA010000102.1:0-2095 GCA_964422565.1 uncultured Acidobacteriota bacterium
GGTACCCATCTCCCTCAGGTACATCCGAACCGGATCGTTGGTTTTCTCCAGATCCTCCGACGCGGTCTCGGTCTCCTGCTCGTCCTCATCGGGGACTGCGCGGGCTTGGGACCGCTTCTTGATGACGTCGAATTCATCCTCCGAATCGATCACCTCGATGCCGGCGTCGCCGAAGAGGAAGAAGATGTTGTCCAGATCCTCGGAGGACTGGATGTCGTCAGGCAGGAGGTCGTTCACCTCGTCGTAGAGAAGATAACCCTTCTCCTTTCCAGCGGAGAGGAGTTCCTTTACGCCGTCGTACTTGTCCTCGATTTCCGAGAGGAGATCTTCGTTGTCTCGATCCATTGCGTAAAACTCCGATTATACAGGATTCGCGGCCGGGGCGATTCGCGGCGTCCGCCCGGTCACCGGTAGCCGCGCTCCGACCGGCTCCCCTCATCTCCTCCGTTGCCGCTGGAGCGCCTCCTTGCGCCGCAGCAACTCGTCCAAGTGAGCCGCATCCACTCCCATCTTCTCGTGGCGCACAATCTCCTCCTGGACCAGTCGGCTCAGGCGGTCGATCTGCATCTCATGGATGGCTTCGATGCTACGCGCCACCGCCTCCTCGGAGAGTGGCATTTGGACAGGATTCACAGTCACGCGGTCGAATAGATCGAGATCGTCCCCCTCAAGCAGACTCCGCAAACTAAAGACGCTGATTTCCCGGTTTTGGTTCTTCAGATCGAGAATTCGGCTGAAGATCCCCTGCGTGGAAAGCCCCTTGAAGAGGTCGGCGTTCAGCATGCGAACGGCGGCGGCATGAGTCTGCGGATCGACGACGGCGGCCAGCAGGGTGGCCTCCGCCGGAGTGGGCCGAAGTCCGGCCGGCGGCTGATCCTCGGCCGCATCGGATCGGCGGGCCGATGTCCGGCGCGTGTGCTTGCGCAGTTCGCCCATCAGGAGGTGCTCGTCGACACGAAGCCGAAAACCAACCCGGGCGACGTACTCGGCCCGCTCCACACGATTGGGTATTCGGACCAGATAAGGCAGGATTTGGTCGACGACCTCCCGTTTTCCCTTGGGGCTCCACGGGTCCCGCTGCCGCGAAACGAACAACTCCAGCAGATAGTCGAGAAAGGGGGCGGAGTCCTTCAGAGCGGCCAGATAAGCTTCGACCCCGTGCCGGCAAACAAACGAATCGGGGTCCTCGCCGGCGGGCAGTGTCAACACATTTACCGCGAAACCCTGCTCCTGGAAGAAATCGATGGACCGCAGCGCCGCCGACTCCCCCGCCGAGTCGGGATCGAAGCTCACGACGACCCTCCGCGTGTAACGTCCCAGCAGTTTGACCTGGCCCTCGGTGAGACTGGTGCCCAGCGAGGCCACGATGTTGCGCACTCCATGCTGGAAGGGGACGACGCAGTCAAAGTAACCCTCCACCAGGATGGCGAACCCCTTCTGGCGAATCGACTCGCGGCCCGCCGACAACCCGAACAGGTGATTCCCTTTCGAGTAAAGCGGGGTCTCGGGTGAATTGAGGTACTTGGGCTGCCCATCGCCCAGGATTCTGCCCCCAAAGGCGATCGTGTGGCCCGAAAGATTCTGGATGGGGAAAACAACCCGGTTCCGGAACCGGTCGTAGTATTCGCCGGTGGCGCCCTGATTCGCCAACCCGCATTTCTCGATCTCCGCGGCGCCGATTCCCTGGTCCCTCAGGAATGAGAAAAGACGGTTCCCGCCGGGGGCATAGCCGATTCCGAAGGCCTCGATAGTCGCCTGGCTGATTCCCCGCCCTTCCAGATAGGGCTTGGCAGGCGAGTCCCCGGTCAGCTGTCGGCGAAAGTAGGCGTCGGCCACCCGCATGATCTCGAACAGCCGGGAGCGATCTTCCCTCTCCAGACCGGCCTCGGCGTGGCCGGATGGCAGAGGGACCCCACCGCGCTCCGCCAGGAAGCGCACCGCCTCCGGAAACGTGAGGCCCTCGATCCGTTGCACGAAGCCGAACACATCGCCACCCGCGCCGCAGCGGCGGGGGAGCGTCCAGACCGAGAGGAAGGGCTGCATGGCCAGCGTCGAGCTTGCGCGAGCACGCGCCGCAGAGAAGGAGCTGGGTGAG
>CAYRCA010000102.1:2105-10900 GCA_964422565.1 uncultured Acidobacteriota bacterium
CCGCAGCCGAAGCACTTGAAGATCTGCTTGTCCTCGCTGACGGAGAATGAAGGCGTCTTCTCCTGATGAAACGGGCAGAGGGCCACATGATTCCGCCCCTGTTTCTGAAGCCGCACGTGGCCGCCCACAAAGTCGACGATGTTGACGCTGTTGCGAACCCTTTCAATTACATCGTCATCCAGCTTCATGTGTCCCCTGTCCCTCGAAGCGACAACCGTGCCGCCCGTCGGCCACCCGACCCGGGAGTCGGCTTCCTCGCCTCGCCGCGCACCTGAGAAGCTTCCGCTCCCGCGACATCCGGAGCGACCAATCCCCGACTCCACCGATCACGGCGAGGGCGGCCGCCCCCCCGGGGGCCTTGAAGCCAACGAGGATCAGAGCCGCAGGAAAACCCGCGTGGCGCCGCCCTCCACCTCGAAGGAGGCGACATGACTGTGGCGGGCGAGGAGCTCCGCAACGGACTTCTTCAGCTTCCCGGTGCCGAATCCATGGATGATTCTAACCTCTGGAAGGCGGGAGACGAAGGCCCGGTCGAGGTACTTGTCCAGGGTTGGGATGGCCTCCGCCACCGTGGTTCCAATCAAGTTAAGCTCCGGGTCCGTGTTCTGGACAACGCTGGCCACGACCCCGGGGACCGGACGCTCCACCACGGGTCCCGATTCGATCCTCCGCAGTTCCCCCACCCCGCAGGTGACCGTCTTTCCGCCCAGCTCCAGTGTGGCCTCCCCCTCCCGTATCGAGATGACCCGGCCCTTCGTTCGGAAGAAGGGATGGTATACGGTGTCCCCGGGACTGAACGTCTCCCCCGACGGCGCGTCGTCGGTCCGGTCACGCTCGGCCCGGACCCTGCGCCGAAAGGCCTCCTTAAGCGCCGCCTCACGAAAGCGAAGCTGCCGTTTCCGGTCCTCCGCCCCCCTCTGATCCTCCAACTGGGCCAGGTACCTCTCCGTCTCTCGCCGAAACTGAACGCCCAGTCGCTCGATGAAATCGTCGATCCGCCTCTCCGCCTCCCCTTCCCGGACCGCGGCCGCCTCCCGCAAGCCGGCCTCCAGGGTCCGCAGTTCGGCCAGCCGGCCCTCGTACTCGCTCCGCCGTTCCCGAAGCTCCTGGATGCGCGCGCGCAACTCCCTCAGATATCCCTCGGCCAGCGCGTCGGAGTCCTCCAGCAAAGAGGCGGCGTGGTCGACGATTTCGGGTGGAAGGCCCAGTCCCCGGGCGATATCCAGACCGCTGCTTGCCCCGGCGACGCCGTACTCCAGGACGAAAGTCGGCCGCAGCGAGCCCGGCGCCAGACCCACGCTGGCATTGCGTACCCCATCGGTTAGAGCCGCGTAGGACTTGACGCCGCGGTGGTGCGTCGTCGCCAGAACCAGGCTGCCCAGGCGACGGAAATGCTCCAGGATGGCGATCGCCAGGGCCGCCCCGTAGACGGGATCCGTTCCCCGGCCCAGCTCGTCCAGCAGAACCAAGCCGGGCGCGCGATGCGCCCGGATCAGATCCTCAATCCGCCCGATGTGTGAGGAGAAGGTGCTCATCTGGTCGGTGATGGATTGGTGATCGCCGATGTCGGCGCTGACGCCGCCCAGAATCGGGAGACATGCCCGGGCCGCCGGAACCGGTAGACCACAGTGGGCCATCACGCTCAGCAGACCGGCGGTCTTCAAGGCGGCGGTCTTACCTCCGGTGTTGGGTCCGCTGATGACCAAGACATGGCTCTCCGGGGTCAGTTCCAGATCGACGGGAACAACGGCATGGTCCCCCAGGGTGTGGATCAGGAGGGGGTGACGCGCCTCGCGCAGAAGGAAGTGGCGCGTGTCCCCCAACTCGGCCGGGCGGCAGCGATAAGCCTCGACAAAATCGGCGCAGGCGAATCGGGCATCGAGTGTTCCGCAGGCCGCCACGATCTCCCGGATGGCCCTCCCGTGGGTGCGGACCTCTTCGCTCAGGCGCCGGAGGACCTCACGGACGATCTCGATTTCCCTCTCCTCGTTGAAGACCAGTTGGTTGTTGAGCTCAACCGCCGAAAAGGGCTCCAGAAAGACGGTCGCTCCGGAGGAGCTCGCTCCGTGAACGATCCCGGGAATCTCCTTCTGGTGTTCGACCCGCACCGGAATCACATACCGTCCTCCCCTCTGCGTGACAAATGCCTCGTCGATGAGAAAGCGGGATCGATTCCCCCTCAGAAAGCGGGCGAGATGCTGCTGGGCCTGCCGCCGAAAGCGCTCCTGATTGTGCCGGGTCGAGGCCAGCTCGGGGTGAGCCGTGTCGCGCACCTCTCCCCTTTCGTCGATGGCGTTCTCGATGCTCCTCAGCAAGGCGAGGGGAACCTGAACGGGCGATAGGAGCCGCGCGAGAAAGGGGAACGCAGCCGAGGGAATCGCCTTCTCAAGCTCGATCGCGACGCGCACGTAGGCGAGAACCGTGAGGAGATCGTCGGGGTCGAAACCGGCCGTTGGCCGCTGGAGAAGGTCGAGAATGCGGGCGGCGTCCGGAAGCTCGAGACCGAAGTGCCCGACTTCCAATCGATGGCGGCCCGCATCGGCGATCTCCATGCGCCTCGCCTCAATGACCGTCGCGCCGTCCAGAGGAGCCGTGGCCAGGATCTCCTCTATTCCCTGGGGGGTACGCGCGAACTCGGCGATGATCCCGAGAACGCCATCGAATTCCAGCAGATCCAGCGTTTCCCGGTCCATGGACTTCTTCCGGGTTCTGTTGTGGGTTTCGGGCTTCGGGTGTGCCGGATCAGATCGGGATCGCAGCGGCGATGACTCCGAGTTGTCGCCCCCCACTCGGCCGGGCATCCGACACCGGTCAACCCCGAGTCCAACGCCCAGAACCCGGCCTTCCCTGTTGCCCATCGACGCGAAGCTACGAGCCGACCTCGGACGGAGTCCCGCGATTGATGAGGGCCGCAACGTAACCGGCGCCGAATCCGTTGTCGATATTGACCACGGTGACGTTCGAGGCGCAACTGTTCAACATGCCGAGCAGGGCCGCCAAGCCCCCGAAAGACGCGCCATACCCGACGCTGGTCGGCACGGCGATCACGGGCACCTCCACCAGGCCCCCAACCACGCTGGGCAACGCCCCCTCCATGCCGGCCACGGCGACGACGACGGAACATCCCCGCAGAGACTCCACCTGGCTTAAGATGCGATGGATGCCGGCCACACCGACATCGTAGCAGGCCAGGACCTCGTTCCCCATCACACGAGCGGTCACGGCCGCTTCCTCCGCGACGGGAATGTCCGCCGTGCCGGCGGAGAACACGCCGACGGGCCCGCGCCCCCGTTCCTCCCTTTCCCTGACGACCGTCACCGCGCCGCACAACGCGTGGAACTCGGCCTCCGGATAGAGCGCCTCCAACCGCGCATGGACCGCCTCTCCGACACGGGTGACGAGCAGATTGGGGCTCTTGGCCAAGATCGCCTGGGCGATCCCCAGAATCTCGTCGTCGGACTTCCCCTTGCCGAAGACGACTTCCGCGAAACCGTGGCGGATGGCGCGGTGATGGTCAACCTTGGCGAATCCCAGGTCCTGATAGGGTAGACCCTCCAGGAGGCTCACCATCCGCTCGCGCGTGATTCGGCCCTCCCTGTAATCGTCGAGAGCTCGGCTCAGGTGGTCGGGGATCATCGCCGCCTTTCATCCCCGGACCGCTCAGACCTCTCCTGTCTCTGCTCCGCCAGAACCGCCTTGCGGCTCAGGCGTATCTTGTTGTTGCCGTCGATCCCCAGGACCTTGACGAGGATCTTGTCCCCGGTGTGAACCTCCTGGCGAATGTCCTCGATCCGCCGTTCAGCGATCTCGGAGATGTGGAGAAGCCCCTCGGTGCCGGGCAGAATCTCGACAAATGCGCCGAACTCCACTACCTTGACGACCTTGCCGAGGTAGGTCTTGCCCGCCTCGGGCACGGCGGTCAACTCCTCGATCCTGGCAATGGCCCGTTGCGCGGCCGCCTCGTCCGTGGAAGCGATCCGAACCGTTCCATCATCCTCGATATCGATCTTGGCGCCCGTCTCCTCGACGATGCTTCGAATCACCTTGCCTCCCGGTCCGATGACCGCCCCGATCTTATCGGTGGGAATGGTAATGGTGAGAATCTGCGGCGCATACTTGGAGATGGCGGGACGTGAAACGGAGATCGTCTCGCCCATCTTGCCCAGAATGAACAACCTCCCCTCCCGCGCCTGCGCCAGAGCCTCGGCCAGGATGCGGCGGGTGACCCCCGTGATCTTAATGTCCATCTGGAGGGCGGTGATGCCCCTCTCGGTCCCGGCGACTTTGAAGTCCATGTCTCCGTAATGGTCCTCGAAGCCCGCGATGTCGGAAAGGACCGCGTGCCTGTCGCCGCTCTTCACCAGGCCCATGGCGATCCCCGCCACCGGTCTCGGAATGGCGACACCGGCGTCCTGCAGGGCCATGATCCCCCCGCAAACGGTGGCCATGGACGAGGAGCCGTTGGACTCGAGGATGTCGGAGACGACCCGGATGGTGTACGGAAACTCGTCCTCCGAAGGCAGGACGGGCAAAATCGCCCGTTCCGCCAACACGCCATGGCCGATCTCGCGGCGACCGGGGCCCCTCAGGAATCGCACCTCCCCCACACTGAAGGGAGGAAAGTTGTAGTGCAGCATGAATCGCTTGGACGATTCCCCCATCAGGTCGTCGAGGCGCTGCACGTCCTGTCCGGTTCCCAGAGTGACGGTCACCAGGGCCTGGGTCTCGCCGCGGGTGAAAAGGGCCGAACCATGCGTTCGAGGCAGGAATCCGACCTCCGAGGTGATGGACCGGATCTCATCGAAGCGACGTCGGTCCGGACGGTGTCCCTTGTCCAAGAGGTTCGCTCGGAAGATCTCCTCGAGAAGGCGTTCGAAAACCAGAGCGGCGTGTTGCCTCCTGACCGCGTCCTCCTCGGGGAACAGCTCGATGATCGCCTTCCGGTGTTCCTTCATCCGCCGGCCGCTGGCGAGCTTGTCGCGGATCTCCATCGCCTCCTGGATCCCGACCGGAGCCTTTTCACGAACCACTCTCTCCACCTCCGGATCCAGGACCAGTTCGGGCACCTCCCACTTGGTCGGTCTTCGGCGCTGGTGGAGTTCCTTAATCATCGCCACAATGCTGCGGATCGCCTCGTGGGCCAGCTCGAGCGCCTCGATCAGCCGATCTTCGCTCACCTCGTCGGCGGCCGCCTCGACCATGACGATCGCCTCATCGGTGCCCACCACCACAAGGTCGAGGTCGCTCCGCTCCATCTCACTCACACTCGGATTGAGGACCAGCTGGTCGTCGACCAGACCGACCCGGACCGCCCCGATCGGCCGATCAAAGGGGATCTCCGAAGCGTACAGGGCGGCCGAGGCGCCGTTGATGGCCAACACGTCCGGATTGATGTCCGGCTCGGCCGACAAGACCATGGCGATAACCTGAGTCTCGTTCCGGTAGTTCGACGGAAAGAGCGGGCGCAGGGGACGATCGAGCAGACGGCAGACGACAATCTCCCGCTCCGTCGGCCGGCCCTCCCGCTTGAAGAACCCGCCGGGGATTTTTCCGGCGGCGTAGGTATATTCGCGATAGTCGCAGGTCAAGGGCAGGAAGTCCCGGTCCGCCCGCGGTTCCGGCTCGCCGCAGGCCGTCACGAGGACGACCGAATCGCCGCACTGAACGAACGCGGATCCATTCGCCTGCTTCGCCAGGCGTCCGGTCTCGATGGACAGTTCCCTCGCACCTACTAAGGCTGTTACTTTCTCGATCATTCTAAATTCCTCCAAAATATGATTTTATGGCCAAGGCGTCCGGATGGCGAACCGCCCGATCGGGTCCGGGTCCGCGCAACAAGGACGCCTCCGATGTCTCGGCTGAGATAAGTAGACGGAAACACCCCGGCTAAGGGGCAAGGGACAGGAGATGGATTGGCTTCCCCACTTCACGACTCGGAACTCAGACACACATCCAATCCCCCCCGGAGGGATCCATCTCCATGAGAACGGCTGTCTTCAGGTGCAGCGTTACCTGCGAATCCGCAACCGCTCGATCACTTCCTTGTATCGCGCAAAGTCCCGCTTCTTTAGATAATCGAGCAACCGCCTGCGCTGGCCGACCAATTTCAACAAACCTCGGCGGGAATGATGATCCTTCTTATGGATCTTGAAGTGCTCCGTCAACTCGCGGATACGCTCGCTCAGGAGGGCGACCTGCACTTCCGGCGACCCCGTATCGCTCTCGTGCTGTCGATACTCGCTTACGATCTCGATCTTTCTTTCCTTCGTCGGCATCTCGATCTTCAGTCTCTCAATTTCCCGGTCTTATGGAAGGCGCCAATGTAGCAGAAAAGAATGGAGAAGTCCACCCCCGCAACCCCCCGCAAACCCCGCAGTCCCCGCAATCCCTGCCCGTCCACCTGATTGGGGGTGATGCCCGCGACCTTCCCCCGCCGGGGAAGATCGAATCCCGCCCACTCTATCTCTCCAGGTCCGAGCCCTTGCGATCCCGGCCTCCCCCGGGACCGGCGGCGGGCGCCGGTTATCCTTCCTCGTCGGGACTCGGGAGGTTGTGCGGCCTCGCGCCGGGCGGGCCAGCCCGGGGATGGGCTTTCCGGTAGGTCCGCAGGAGATCGTCCAGGGCCAGATGGGTGTACTTCTGCGTCGTCGAGAGGCTCTTGTGCCCCAGAAGCTCTTGAATCGTACGCAAGTCTGCCCCCCGGTTGAGCAGGTGAGTGGCGAACGAGTGGCGAAACACGTGAGGATGGACGTCGAGGGCAAGGGCGGTTCGACGGACGTAGCCCTGCAACAGGCGCTGAACGGATCGGGCGGTTATCCGGCCGCCCCCGGCGTTGAGGAAGAGGGCGCCCGGCGTCCGGCCAGTCCGGCTTCGACGCAGCAGGCGGGAACGGGCGGGCCCATAGGCCTCCAGGGCTTGTCGGGCCGTTCCGCCGAAGGGAACCAGACGCTCCTTTCCACCCTTTCCCCGGACTTTCAACAACCTGTGCTCCAGGGCACAGTCTTCCAGGTTCAACCCCACCAGTTCGCCGATCCGGATGCCCGTGGCGTACAGAAGCTCGAGCATCGCCGCATCCCGCGCTCCGAGATCCCGACCGGTGTCGGGCAGACCAAGGATGGTCTCCACTTGGCTCTCGGACAGGAACCGTGGAGTGCGTTTCCCCAGTTTGGGGGTTCGAACGAGACGCGCGGGATTCCTCTCGATGTGGCCCTCGCGGTGTAGGAATCGGAAGAAAGACCTCACCGCCGCCAGCTTCCGCGCCATGGAACTCGGGCTGTTACCCTTCCCGTGCAGGGATCCCAGAAAATCCCGGATTGTGATGTGGTCGATCTCCGTGGGACTCACATCGGTCGGCGAAGCGCCGAGAGAGACCAGGAACTCGGTCAGGTCGCGACGGTAGTTGGACAGCGTGTGGGGCGAGTAGTTCCTCTCGAAACGCATGTACATCAGGAACTCTTGAACCAAGTCATCCATACGCGGCCTCCGACGCCAGGACGAGATTACCCGTCGCCGCTGACGAAGCGAACATTACGGAGATCGGGAGGGCCGGGAGTTCAGGCGGATCGAAAGGGGTTGCCGGCGGTTGTCCCTCCACTCCTCGCCCCCTTTATCCCCCTTATCCTCCTTAATCACGACGGATCACTTCAGATTGAGGCTTTTAAGCTTACGGTGAAGATGGCTCCGCTCCATCCCGATGGCGGCGGCCGTCCGAGAAATGTTCCCGTCGTTCTCTCGAAGGCTTTTCAGGATGAACTCGCGCTCGAACTCCTCTCGGGCTCGATGCCAGCTGGGCCGATCACCCAGGGTCGTTTCGGCGCTCGCCTTGAGAATCGCCAGGGGGAGATCGAAAAGACGAATCTCCTCGTGGGGGATCATAATGGCGAGGCGTTCGACGGTGTTCTTCAACTCGCGCACGTTTCCCGGCCAAGGGTAGCGCTGCAAGCATTCCATGGCCTGCTCGCTGAACACCTTCATCTTGCGACCATAGCGGTCACAGAAGAGGCGCATGAAATGCCCCGCCAGCACGGGGATATCCTCGCCCCTCTGCCTGAGCGGAGGCACTTCGAAGGGAATCACGTTAAGGCGGAAGAAGAGGTCTTCCCGGAAGACGCCAGCCTCGATCTTTTCCTCGAGGTTCTGGTTCGTGGCGGCGATAACCCGGACATCGACTTCGATCAACTCGTTGCTCCCCACCTGTGAAAACCGCTGCTCCTCCAGTACCCGGAGGACCTTCGCCTGGGTCTTGACACTCATGTCCCCCACTTCGTCCAGAAAGAGCGTGCCCCGATCCGCGAGTTCGAACTTTCCCTTGCGGCTCTCGGTCGCACCGGTAAACGCACCCCGAACGCTGCCGAAGAGCTCACTCTCGATCAGATCCTCCGGAATGGCGGCGCAATTGACCTCCACGAAGGGCCGGCCCCGCCGTTCGCTCCTCAGGTGCAGGAGGCGGGCGACCAGTTCCTTGCCGGTCCCGTTCTCGCCGTAGATCAGTACCCGCCCCTCGGTGGGCGCCGCGAACTCAATCTGCTGCCGCAGCGCACGCATGGGGACCGAGGTTCCGATCATCGCGGTCTCGCGCCGCAGGATTTCCCTGAGGCGCAGATTCTCCGACTTGAGCCTGCCCTGCTCCAGAGCATGCTCCAGCGTGAGCATGATCTTTTCCACGGATAGGGGCTTCTCGACGAAATCAAAGGCGCCGAGCTTGGTGGCGCGGACCGCCGTTTCAATCGATCCGTGTCCGGAAATCATGATGACGTACAGATGGGGGTGGCGGGCCTTGACCTCCTCGAGGATCG
>CAYRCA010000103.1:0-10853 GCA_964422565.1 uncultured Acidobacteriota bacterium
TGCGGGGACAGGAGGCCGTGCTTCACGCCGCCGCCATGTTCAGCTACGACGTCCGCCAGGGCGCGCGCATCCGGGAAACCAACGCGGAGGGCGCGCGCAACGTCCTCGGCACGGCCGCGAGGCTTGGGCTCAACCCGATCGTTCACGTGTCGTCCACCGTCTCGCTCATCTCGCGGAATAACGGCCGGATCAGCGGCGACACCCCGGTGGGAAACCCGCGCGGGGCATACGCCCAATCGAAGGCGGACTCCGAGCGGATCGCCCGAGAGTTCCAAAACGCCGGAGCGCCGGTCGCAATCACCTATCCCGGTCTCGTACTGGGACCCGATCCTCATTTCGGGGAGGCCAGTCAGCTCGTCGCCAGTGTGTTGAAGGGGCAGATGCGGATCGCGCCGGCGGGGGGCGGGTTCATGGTCGACGTCGGGGATGTCGCCCGGGTCCACGCCGCCGTGATCGAAAAGCGAAAGGCGCCGGGGCGATTCATCGTTCCCGGCGAATACCTTTCGACGCCCGACCTTGTCGACGCCCTCCGCAACATTACGGGAAGACGGATCAAGGTCACGCCGGCTCCGGCCTTCGTCCTCCTGCCGCTCGGACGCTTGGCCGACCTGGCGCAGCGAATCCTGCCCTTCCGAATGCCCATCGGCTACGAAGTGATCTGGACCGCGACGCGGGGCGTCCGAGCCGACGACAGACCCGCCCGCGAGGAGCTGGGCGTCGTCCCCGGCCCAATCCCCGACGCCCTCGTCGCCACCATCCGACTGCTTGTGGAACAGGGCCGGATCACCCCGGCCCAGGCGGGTGCCGTCGCCGCGGCGAACCGGTGATGGCGCTTGAACCTCTCAACCGCGGATTACAGTGATTGCACCGAGTTCAGTTCGGAGACCCGGAAACCGCGACCCACTCGGTCGAATCGGTGCCAATTCGCGGCCGGAGAGTTCGCTCCGGGCGGCGGCTTGGGGTGAACGGCGAACCGATTTGGACAACAAGCCCTTGAGTCCGAATTCTCCAGGACATCCGGTGGGAACCGTGCGACAAGCTCAAGCCGACTTGTACCGCTCGTGCTCCCCGGTATGGGCAACCTCGCGGGTCCTCTCGAGCAGCGCCCGGCGCTCCTCCGCGCCCAGAGGTCGGAAAGTTCGGGCCGCCTCCAGAGCCTGGCGCAGGACCTCCTCCGACGTGATGCCGGTGCAGACCGTGGAGACCGGCAGACTCATGGCGTAGCGGAGGCATTCCAAAGCCGAGACGACCCCGGTCTCCGGAATCGCGCCCCTCCGACCGCCGCCCCCCAGCGGCTTCATCCCGATGACGCCGATTCCCCTCTCCACCAGCACCGGAAGGACGTGGCGCTCGAAGCTGCGATAGTGGGCGTCCAGGACATTGAGCGGCAGTTGAACCGCGTCGAAAGGAAAATCGTGAGACAGCATCTCGAGATGGATCTCCGGGGCGCGGTGTCCGGTGAAACCCACGTAGCGCACTTTTCCGGCCTCCCGCGCGGCCACCATGGCCTCGACGGCGCTACCGCTCTGAAACGCCAAATCGGGGTGGTCCGGGGAGATCACCTCGTGGATCTGCCAAAGATCGAGGTAGTCGGTCCCGAGCCGTTGGAGGCTTTCGTCCAGCATCCGCAACGCCGCGTCCTTCGTCCATCCCTCGCGATGGCAACAGAATTTGGTCATCAGGAAGACCCGCCGCCGCTTCCCGTCCATGGCCAGCGCCTTCCCCATCCGTTCCTCACTCACACCCCGGTTGTAGTCCCAGGAGTTGTCGAAGAAGTTCACGCCGCCGTCGATGGCGGCGTGCATGATACGAACGGCTTCCCCCTCCGACGTGTCGGAATAGCCGATATGAGCGCCCCCCAGGCAGATGAGGGATACCCGTTCACCGGTCGCACCCAGGGAGCGGTAGGGCATCTCCCCCGAAGCCGCCCGGCCGCAGCGCGACAGGGAGAGGCCGACCCCCGCCGCCACCGCGTTCTTCAAGAAATCCCGCCGATTCCCGTCGCTCATGAGCCGCACCTCCAAGGCGCCTGACGGTTCGGGGACCCCCGACCCGGATCCGTCCGAGGGTCCTGAAAGGTCGACGCCGTTCAAGTCATCCTTTCGCAAGGGGCCCGCGAGTGTCAAGCCGACCGCGCCGACCGCGCGGGGTCCGTTTTTCGCGATGCGAACCTTGTGGCTTCGACCGATCCCGCTTCCTTCGCGAAGACGGTCTTGCGTCGCGGAAAACGGCGCCTAAAATGAGTCCCATGAATGTCGTGGAGACGTCTCGTCGAATCGCAGGGCGACTCATCCCTTCCGTCGCCCTGATCCCGGGTCTGGCTGTGAACGCCGCCTGGGCGGCCTCGGAGATCGAGGTGGAGCGGGTGGAGAAACCCCGCGTGATCGTCCTGACCGACATCACCAACGAGCCCGACGACCAGCAGTCCCTGGTTCGGTTCCTGGTCTACGCCAACGAGTTCGACGTGGAGGGCATCGTCGCCACGACCTCCACCTGGCTCCGGGACCAGGTCCGCCCCGACCGGATCGTCGAGTTGGTGGAAGCCTACGGGCGGGTTCGGGACAACCTTCTCCGCCACGCCCCCGGCTACCCCACGATGGAGCAGCTCCTGACGGTCACCAAGGCCCACCTGCCGCTTTACGGCATGGCCGGAGTCGGAGAGGGCAAGAGTTCCGAAGGCTCCCGGTTGATCGTCGACGTTGTCGACCGGGACAACGACCGGCCCGTCTGGGTCACCGTCTGGGGCGGGGCGAACTGCCTCGCCCAAGCCCTGTGGGACGTGCGGAACACCAGATCGACGGAAGAGGTGGACCGCTTTGTCTCCAGGCTGCGCGTCTACACGATCTCCGACCAGGACGACTCGGGGCGCTGGCTGCGGCTCGAATTCCCGGATCTCTTCTACATCGTCAGCCCCAGCGACGAGCGAGGGGGCGAGTACCACAAAGCCACCTGGACGGGTATCGCGGGGGACCGCTACTACCGCAACGGGCCGATGCACCGGTTCGAACTGGTGGACAACCCCTGGCTCGAAAAGAACATCATCCGGGGGCACGGCCCCCTTGGGGCGCTTTATCCCCCGACCGCCTATATCATGGAGGGAGACACGCCCAGCTTCCTTGGGCTGATCAACAACGGACTGGGCAGCGCCCTGAGCCCCTCCTACGGCGGCTGGGGAGGCCGCTATCAGCTTTATCAAACCTATGCGGAGATCCGGCCCATCTGGACGAACGCCCGCGAGTCGCGGGACGAGGTCACCGCCGAAAACGGCCGCACGCACACGACCGATCAGGCGACGATCTGGCGCTGGCGGGAGGCCTACCAGCACGACTTCGCCGCGCGCATGGACTGGTGCGTGGCCGAGCGGTACGAAGACGCCAATCACAACCCGCTGGTCGTGGTCAACGGGCACGAGGGCAAGGATGTCCTGCGAATGAGAGTCTCCGCCGGCGACGAAGTCGCGCTGAGCGCGGCGGGAACGACGGATCCGGACGGAGACGAACTCTTCTTCCGCTGGTTCGTATACCGGGAGGCGGGAAACTATCCCGGCGAGGTGGAGCTGGATGGGGCCGCGACAGCCGATGTGCGGCTCACGGCGCCGGATGTGGACCGCTCCCGGGCGATCCACCTCATCCTGGAGGTGCGGGACGACGGGGAGCCCAGTCTCTACGCCTACCGGCGGGTCATAATCGAGGTCGAACCGAGGTAGGCCGCGCGGCCACGGGTCGGCGGGCGGAAGGCGGCGGGCTGCCGGCGGAAGGACAACGGCGCGACCGCTCAGAGCAGGTAAGCGGCCCCGACAACGGCCGCCAGATGAAGGAGGATCGGGGCGACGACGCTTTCCGCGCGTTCGCGGGCCATGCCGCAGGCCGCCCCCAGCAAGGCGGCGCCCATCAAAGGCGCCAGCACCGAATAGACTCCGGTGGATAGCCAGGTTTCCGGCAGGACGCGCAGCATCGAGTCGCCGATTGGCAACAAACCGGACGCGGTCACGACGACGAAGAGAAGAGTCGAACCCACCACCGGCCAAGACAGGAACCATCGGCCGCCGCTGCGTTGAATCCTCAGTTCCTCCGCCAGCAGGCCGTGCGCCAGGCTCCTAAACAGCAATTCGGAAAGCACGGGCAACGCCGGACCGATCAAAAAAACCCAGGCCGATCCGGTCTCGGAGGAAAATCTGAATGCGGGATAAAGCCAACCTCCGCCCAGAAGGCCGCCGACCACCGCCGCCGGCAGGAGGTACAGCCAATCCCGTCCCTCCGGAAGCTTGAATCCGTAAGCCCTAGGGTATTTGCCCGCGCAAATGACCAGAAAGACCACGGTGGCGGCGGCCAGCGTGGCGAGAAAGGACCAAAGGGACTCGAAAAAATAGCCGCCGGCCCAGCCCGCCATGACGGCGCCGGCGACGGCCAGAACGGAGGTCAGAGAGGCGGACGCAAGATCCCTGGGGCTCACCGAGCGGAAAGCCCGCACCAGGGCCTCGCCGATCTGGTCCGGCGGAAGCCTGGTGCCGGTCAACCGCGGGGACCCGCCGATCTGATCCGAGCCTCCCCACCGGTTCGACCCCCGCACCGCCGGATCGATGGCATTCAAGCGCGCATAGACGCGCTGCAGATTGGCGTTCATGAACAGGTTGACCTGGCGCACTGTGTAGTGGCCCCCGCCCCTGTCCAGCGCGATGATGCCCAGACGGGCTCCATGAACCGCCCGAAGTTGCTTCTCCACTTCGTAGATTCCCGATTCGGATCGACACAGGACGGCGATCTGGGTTCCGGTGATGTTGACCCGGGCGATCTCGTCGACGATCTTGAATCCCTCGAAATCCCAGGGAGAATAGACGATCTCGTCGATCCTGCGCAGTAACTCCACCGTGTACTCGGCGTAGTCCAACTCCGCCCATCGACCTTCCTTCTTGAGGGCGATCTCCCCCGCCATTAACTGGGCGATATGCCCGTTCGCCCGGGCGAGTTCCTCGTCGGAGAGGCAGGCCAGTTCGATGAGCTCCAACCCGTGGACGTCGATGACGCCCTCCAGGCGCACCAGGGGGAGAATCTTATGCCGCAGATCGCTCTCCTCCTCCGAGAGTCGGGCGTGATTAAGCAGCAGCCATATGGCGAGTACCGTATCCAG
Source organism: uncultured Acidobacteriota bacterium (assembly GCA_964422565.1). GTDB lineage: Bacteria > Acidobacteriota > UBA6911 > RPQK01 > JAPXNP01 > CAYRCA01. The sequence continues at coordinate 5,128 of CAYRCA010000103.1, forward strand.
GTCGGGCTCGTTGGCGTGGATCCGCCACTCCCGCTCGCGTAGATTCAAGCCGCGACGAATGAGAATATACGCCTGCTCGCAGGTGGCAAGGGTGAAGGCCCGAACGCACCCCTCGTGATGGTCCAGGTTGAAGACGTTCCGATCCGAATCCAGAAAGGGGGGAGCCTGGGCCGCCCCGTCCAGGAAGATCGAACCCGGTTCGGCCTTGCGGGCCGCCGACTCCGAGAAAGCCAGCCCCCTCTCGACGAAGACCACCATCGTGGGCGCCTCCCGGCAGGCGATGGTTTTCCGCCCTCCGCTCTCGGTCAGGACGTAGCGATCGGGAAGCCGAACGGTCTCCGCCTCGGCGAGCGCCTCCCCCAACCCGCGGTCCTCCAGCCCCTCCGCTCGTCGCGTACCGGACGCCGGCGCCTTCGGGGCATCGGCAGTCTCGGGTGACCTACCCCCCATGTTTCGATGATAGCAGGAAAGATTGGGCCGACGAAGTGAAGAGAAGGCGGGGGAGGCGCCGCATCTCCGCGACGACCCGGGGGAGATCGGGATGCCGCGCCAACCCGGACGACGTTGCGGGTCGGCGGCGGTCAGTCGAACACGGTGGCCCTGTTCCCGTCGTTGACGCAGGCCCAGACGTCGTCCAGATGGCGGGAGTTCGTCCGTGCGACCGAGAGGGCGGGGATCGCGTCGCGGGCGAAAAATTCCGCGGCCAGCGTTTCGTCACCGGCCGTCGCCTCTCCACCGGTCGGGTCGCAGAGGAACACGATCTTGTAGGCGTGATAGAACTCCAGGGGCTCCCCTCCGCGGTTGGCGTCGTAAACCCCCACGACCCTGACCGGAACCACATCGAGGCCGCTCTCCTCCCGGACCTCCCTCACCACCATCTCCGAGGGGGTCTCGCCCACATCGGCCCACCCGCCGGGCAAACACCAGAGTCCGTCACTCTTCTCCCGGACCAGGAGAATCCGCCCATCCACGAAGACCGCGCCTCGAACGTCCACCTTCGGGGTGGCGTAACCGGGCTGAAAGCGGAAGTTCCGGGCGACGATCTCCCAGTCGGCCCCGCTCTTTCCGGCCACCATCTGGGCGGCAATCTCCAGCAGTCTTGTGTACCGCCGACGCTCGTAATCCGTTTCGCTGAAGTGGAGACCCGTCTGGCTGAGAGACTGGATCTCCCTCGCCCACCGAAGCCATACCGGGATTGCCGAGGACATAAGGTCAACTCCTGGCTCCGCGTCCCGCGGTTTCGTGGTTTCGCGGTTCTCCGGCGTCATTGACCGGCGCTATCCATTCGGGCGGATCGCCGGGGCTCACCGCAACGTCGACACCGGCCGCAAGAAGGGACCCAGAGGACGCAGCCCGCCACATGAGGCGGCACCGTCCAACAACCCCCCTTTGCAGCGGACGGTCCGCCGCACGGCCCGCCGCTGAACCGGAGCGTTGGTCGCGGGCGGCAACCGCGCGACCACGAAACCCGGAAGCTCATTCGAGTTTGACGTCGACCATGAGGTCGCCGGCGATCATTTCCAAATCCCGCTTCAGCTCGGTCGGTGAAACCGCGGAGGGGATCCGCAGCCGCGCCCGCGCCGTGAAGATGGCGTTGCCGGCCATGGGAGCGCTTCCATACTCCGTCTCCAGGGAGACAACGTTGACACCCCTCTGGGCCATCGCCTCCGAGATTCGGTTAACGATACCGGGGCGATCGTTCCCCACCAGGCTCAACTCCACCTCCCGAGCCTCGCCCGACTCCGTCGGCTCCGACGTTCTCCGGACGACGGCGACCAGACCCTCCTCGGCCAGTTCCTCCAAGGCGCGCGTCAGCGCGTCGGCGCTCTCGCCGGGGACGGTCACGTGGATCAGACCGCCGAAGTATCCCGCCATATGGGAAAGATGGCTCTGCAGCCAGTTACCCCCGTGACGGACAACCACGGCGGAAACGCGCTCGACCAAGCCGGGACGGTCCGGCGCCAGCACGGTCAGGACAATCGACGTCAGGGTGGCCATCGCTCAGGTTAGTTTGCGGAGCGGCCCGGAAAAGTCAAGCCCCTCCGGAGACCAGCGCTCAACGTTCAGCGTTCCACGTCGCAGGCCATGGCCGGCTACATCAGGCGGGGCCGCCTTCCAGGTTGTCTCCGCGGGCGGGCCGCCGTTCCGGGTTCCGGTTTGGACCATACAGACAAGCAGGATGCATGTCCCACGCTGCGTGATGCGCGGTTCCCGCCAATCCGCGTCGGTCCCTGTCGGTCCGTCTCTGCCCGTGGTCCCGGACCCGGACTCTCACCTCACGCCCCGAACCCGCATGGGGATTCCCGGTCCCAGTACGACCGGCGGTAGAAGGGCGCCGTGAAGTACAGGCCGCCATCCGGCCGCACCCAGAGATCGTTGGGGCCGTTGAGAAGCTTGCATCTTGAACCCCCACATCTTGTGGACAAGAATTGGACGAGTCGGCCACACGGACCCCGGGGATCAACCCGACCGCGTTGTGGCCGTCAAGCGGAGATGAATCATGGGATTCCTCAAACCCTTCGAAAACCAAATCTACAGTCTGGCTCGCATTGTGGCCGGCTTTCTCTTCCTCCAGCACGGCGCCCAGAAGCTTTTCGGGGTTCTGGGCGGCGCCGGGGGAAGCGGCGAGCCGGTGCCCCTCCTCTCTCTGATGGGATTGGCCGGAGTGATCGAGTTCTTCGGCGGGCTCTTCATCATGCTGGGATGGTTCACCATCTATGCCGCGTTTGTCGCGTCGGGTCAGATGGCGGTGGCCTATTTCATGGCTCACGCGCCCCAAGGCTTCTGGCCGATTCTGAACGGGGGGGAGTTGGCGGCGTTCTACGCCTGGATCTTCCTGTTCTTCGCCGTCAAGGGACCCGGTCCCTGGAGTCTGGACCGACTGTTCGGCCGAAAGTAGGGTGACACGCAAACCCGCGGAATGATTTCACTCCGAGGACCGCATAGGGCCGCGGAGCTCGACTCCGATGTATCTCCCCATTGCGTTCGTAGCGTTCCTTGCGGTGGGAAATCCGGGCGGGGGCCAGCACTGGGCCGGCGAGTCGCTCCGGTGCGCCAGCGGCGTCCCGGCCTTCTAGAGAGGAGGAGCGGGAGACGGGAATCGAACCCGCGACGTCCAGCTTGGGAAATCACTCGTAACTAATGACGGTTCCCCGAAACTGTAGATGGCCACTTTGACCCAGACCCAGAATGCTTCTCCAAACGTTACTTTGGCCTGCATAAAGTCTGGAGAAGGTTCCTGAATGTGTCACTGGCGCTCTCCGTCTCCCCGGTTGCTCTTCTGGTCGCGATGGTTTTCCAGGACCTGGCTCTCTGGCCGAGCCTCTGAGATTTTGTGGAGTTCACCCCCGGAGAAAGCGCCGACTCCAGGTTATATCGATCAGGGCGCCAAAGTGACGGCACAAAAATACCGATTTAACCCAAACACGCTTCGGATCCGGAGGACCACTGGACATGTCGCCTTCACTTGTCACATATAATCTTCCCGGCCTACGGCTTCTGAGAGCAATGTGGGGGGTACGCCCTAGAGGGATTTTGCGCGCCACGTCTCCTTTCCCGGTGTCGACCACCGCAACGGCGTCGTCCTTGTTCAGGGTCACCACCACATATCGTCCGTCTGAAGACACGGCAATCTGGTTCGGACTTCTCCCCACGTGCAAGGTTTTAAAACAGCGTTTTTTCGCGGGTCTATAATCGACAGGCTACCGTCACCTTCGTTGGACACATAGACCTCCGAGCCGTCCGGAGCTATGGCGACACCGTGTGGTTTCGAACCGGTGGCGACGTGGCTGACCACCCGCATAGTTTCAAGATCGATAACCGAAATCCCGTCACCTGCGAAATTTGTTACAAAAACGCGAAGGTCGCGGGACGAGGTTTCCGGCACGCTGGATGAATAGAGTGAGGTGTCAAGCCTTACAAAAGACACCAAGAACACTCAATACAAACGAGATGAAAGTTTCTAATTCTCATATGCCTTCCTTATGCGAGTCGATCCGATTCCGGCACTTTGATCCGTTAATGACGGTCTCCTCATCGCTTCTCGACTTCAAAATCATCAAAAACAGAAGCAGCGTCGGCTTTGGTCCAAAGCCCTACACCGCCAGTCTCGGAGAAAGTGGAATCCTGCGCTTGCAGGTGCTTCTTGCCGTCCAGATAGCCGGTGATGCGGTCTCCCTCCTGTTCGATTCGAATGGTGTGCCACTCGTCAGTTGGAAGATCGACGTTTGCGCTGTCAAGCTGCACCCGTCTGCCATCCTTGACGTAATAGACGCGAAAGTTGTCCTCCAGCGGATTCCAGCGGGCGATGTAGTAGTTGTTTCCGTCTTTCGCCCGCCAGATGGGACCGCCTCCCTGATCGACTCGGCCTTCACCTGCTCGTGCCTTCACTTCGACAACCCCGTCCAGGAAACGGATCTCATCTGTCCAGCAGAGGTTGAGCGTGCCGCAGTTGTACTCGCTTATTTTCACCGCCAACAGCTGATCTCCCGAAGCCGCCTGCGGGTCCTCTTGCACGGACCACTTAGCCAGAAGGGAGGCCGGATTCGTGGCGTCCACTTTCCAGCCGGCCGGGAGTGACCCGACCTCCACATCGTCAAACGTAAGACTCGCGGCTGCGGAATTTCCTTAGGAACCGGTCCGGTCCAGTCCTGCCTTCAGACCTCGGGCCAACTCCTCGACGGGCGCCACTCCCCAGAAATGAACGAAAAAGATCCTGGGGTCTTCGGTCGTCATGTGGTTGTGCACGGCCACGACCTCGATGTTGTTTTTCACCAGGGCTTCGATCAGCGGAGCAACCTCGTGCGCGAGCAGGGCGAAGTCACCGGCTACCGCAGCCTTTTCCGGGGTTCCCTGAAAAGCCATCCAGGTATTGAAGCCCATGAAAGAGGACACCTCTACCCCGTGGTCCATGAGTTTCACATCGGGGCGTCCGATGGTGATCTTGTAAACCCCGGAATTCGTTTCTCCGCTGTGACCGACGATTTGATCGATGGTCTTGGGATCGAAGGTTGTGTTGACGCTACCCGAAGGCTGCGCTCTCAAGCTCTTTGCCTGTCGCAGCTCCTTCACCTTGTCCAGGGCGGCCCGAACACCTCGGGCCAGACCCTCCAGTTCGCTCACTCCATGGATGTGCATGAACATCGTTTTCGGTGTATCTCGGACAAAATGGTTGTGAAGACCCGATACTGTCAGACCGGATGCAATCAAAGCTTCCTCAACGGGTCCGATCTCGTCCTCCTGCAGGACCAGGTCTCCCATGACAATGGCGCCCTCAGGAGCGGGAGCGAACGTGGCCCATGACGTGAGCCCCATGGGAGGAATGATGCGGAACCCATCCACGGAAACCGAAAGATCGTTTTGAGGAACGGAGATCTTGTACTGACCCTGCTGCTCGACTCCCTTGACTCCGAGGATCCGATCAATCAGGCCGGTGTCGAGCGACGATGCCGGTTCGGCCGGTGAAGCCGTTACCTCTCGCGGAGACTCCACCGGCGCACTGCAAACCAGGACCCCGGCTGCCAGTAAAATGAACACAACCCAACTTACCGATTTCATTGCTACCCTCCTTTCCTTACAGGGCCGGAATCAGACGGACCGATTCCGGTTGTCTCTTGTGCCGGCAAAAGGACTCGAAAGACGCTGCCGTGTCCTTCCTGGCTTTCCACTCTTCCAACTCTGCCGAATGGCGTCCTCTTCTTCAGCAACGGCCGCAGTAAAACCCGCGG
>CAYRCA010000104.1:0-4409 GCA_964422565.1 uncultured Acidobacteriota bacterium
GAGACCATGGCGCAGGAGGTGTACGGCGCCGTCGGAGTGGCCTGGTCGCCCGAGGCCCTGGAGAAGGCGAGGAGGTTGGAGTCGGATCCAAAGTACGACGGTTATGCGACGCTCATGGTCAAGACCCATCTGAGCTTGAGCCATGAGCCGGTGTTGAAGGGAGTGCCGGAGAACTGGATTCTCCCGATTCGAGAGGTGCTGATCTACTCCGGCGCGCGATTCCTGTGTCCCTGCGCGGGAAGCATCAGCCTCATGCCGGGGACCGGTTCGAATCCCGGTTTTCGACGGGTCGATGTGGATGTGGCGACGGGAAAGGTCACCGGACTTTTCTAGGCGGAGGCGGGCATGTTTATTGAGAGGAGCTTTCTTTTCGAGGGGATGAGGCCGGAATTGGTCGAGGCCGTTTCTGAGGCCTCACGGCAGCAGACGTTCGACGAGGGCGACTGGGTGTTCAAACAAGGGGAACCGGCCGGGTACCTCTACATTCTGGAGGAGGGCAGGGTCCGGCTGATGTTGGGTGAGAGGGGGGCCCTGGCCAAGACGGTCCGCACGCCGGGGGATGTCTTCGGGTGGTCCAGCGTGGTGGGTCCGGCGGCCTACACCGCCTCCGCCCAGTGCCTAACCGCCACTCGAGTGACGCGAATCAGCGGCGAGAAGATGAATCAACTCCTCGAGCAAGACGCAGAGCAGGGTCTTGAGTTCTATCGCCGCGTGGCCGGGCTGATCCGCCGGCGCCTGCTCGACAGCTACAGGATGCTGCTGAGCCTCGATCCGGAGAAGAGGCCCCAGTCCTATGGATAGCGGGATGTCGGGAGGGTGAGGAGGTTAAGGAGGGTAGGGAGGAACAGGAGGGTTGGAAGTTCTCCGGCCAGAAGTTCAGGGTGATGGGCGGGGTTCGCTCCGGGCGAGGTCCTCCCGCCTCCTCCTGATCTTCCTTGACCCCGATTCACGCCTTCGGATGCGCCTCTCTCCTGGCCACTTGCTCCTATTCCCCTCCTCGGATCCGACTGGGAAAGACGGGGACGCGCGGACTGCACGGACCCTGGACCACGCGGAACCCCGGAATGTCAAAACCCGGGAACGAGGACCGCTCATGGCCGCTCACTCGTCGCTCCTTGCGGTGTTCGCTTTCGTCGAGGGAGCGACCCGCCGGTACTGACGCGCATCCATCTCCCGGATCAGGGCGCGCATTCGGGCCCGGCAGCTCTTGGTCCCGCACTGAAGGCAGAAGTCGAACTCGTTGTCAAAGAGGTGAATCTCCGCAGGCCCGACGAGAATCACCCCGGAAACCGACTTGATGGGCGTCATGAGGCAACTGTCACCCAGGGTGATTCCGATCCGCTTCGGATCGAGGCGGGCGAAAAGCTTTCGCTGGCCGGTCAAATGCCAACCGCAGTATCCGGGGCTGTAGCGTTGGGCCGCCAGCCTCCGGCGGCCGTCCGAGGGAGGGGACAACGAGCCCTGGAATCGGGCCTCCACCCCGTCGGCCACCTTGTCGGCCATGACGGAGGCAACCGAGTCCAGCATGAAGCCGAAAGGATAGTCCTTGTCCAGAAAGGCCACCCGGATCCTCTCACTGATCTCCCCTCCGAGGGTCAAGGCGAACAGGGCGAGGGCGGTCGCCCGGGGATGGATGAGGGCGATCGGGTTCGGGACCGCGTTCTGTCCCTCGCCGTCGAACACTCGGACGAACTCGGAAGGGGAGACCTCCTCCAGAAGGGCCCTGGGACGGGCCACCCTCACCGCCTCGCCGGAGGCTTCATCGAGCAGCCGGCGGGTGGAGGTCGGCACTGTCGCCGTGGCTGGAATGCCCTGGAGCCGGAGGACTTCAACCGGCTGCGGGGCAAACTCCTCGACCGGAAACGGGATGATCATGGTTCCGATTCTCCGCCCGCCCTTCTAACCGGGCCCGCAGACGATCATACCTCGGTCGGGTTCCGGTCGCGCCTTCGGGGCTGTCCCAGAACTCGGCGGCGAGGCGTCAAACCCCACCGGATCGCCGTGTCCGTGAGAGGCCTGGGGGGATGTTCAGGTTCGTGCGCCCTCCGTTACGCCGAAATCTCGAAGGAGCGGCAGGCTCTCGGAGCTTTCCAGAAGGGAGAGGGCGGCGGTGATGATCCGGGTCTGGATCAAGGGATCATGGGGGGCGCCCAGGGGATACCCCAGCGGATAGTCCAGGAAAAGCGCCCGGGGAGGATTGATCTTCTCGGTGACCTCCCGCAGAAGGGTGATCGAGACCGTGGGGATCCCCGCCTTTTCGATGACGCCCTGGATCAGTCCCACGGACTGATTACACATGGGTCAGACCGGGGTGAGAAAGACGCCGTCCACCTCGTCGTCGGCCAGTCTCTGGGCGACTTCCGGCACCGACTCCCGCAAAAGACGGGCGGTCGCGGTGATCGAACCCATGAAGCTGTAGTGCCGGCGATTGAGGGCCCCGATCACCCCGGCCCTCTCCAGCTCCAGGAAGCGGTCGATAGGGAGAGCGAGGTTCTTGTCGCTCTCGATACCCCGGTGGTCGTAGGCGTCGCTTCGGTGCCCGATCCGGAGGGAGTCCAAGTCGACCTCCGTGGGGATCGTGCGGTAGGAGTAGTCTCCGCCGCGAAAGGACTTGTCGAAGGGTTCCTGCTCGGGTTGGTAAAAGGCCGCCGTGGTGATCAGGGCGATCCGGGCCTGCGACAGCGGAGGCCGAAGCCTCGCTCCCGGCGCCCACTCCACCGTGCGAAAGCGGTACGCCGCCATAAAGACCCGGTCTTTCAGGCGAAGTTCCGAATAGCTCGCCATCCCGCTCCTTGCGACTTCCATGGTATTGTCTCATCTTGTGAGAGGTGTGAGCGTGCGATTCCCGCTTCTAGTGACGCTGGCACTGTTTTCGATCGGCCCCCTGTCCGGCGGGGAGGCCCACCGCGAGCAGGCCCGCGTCCATCTCTTCTTCACCGGCGATGTGCGGGGGTCCTTTGAACCCTGTGGATGTCCGGGCGGGCCGACGGGCGGGCTGGCCCGACGGGTGGGATACGCGCGGCATCTGGCGGAGGTTGAGGGAGGCTCGCAGCTTCACATCGACGCGGGGAATTACTTCGAGATGCCCGGTCCCCACGCCGCGGCGATCAACCGCCTCATGATCGACAGTCTGAGCCGCATCCCGATCTCGGTGCTGAATCTGGGAATCGAAGATCTCTTCTGGTGGCCCGACCTGGCGGAGGCCCGAGCGCCGCACACCCGGATCATCTCGACCAACCTGACGCCTCGCCGAGACTCTCTTCCGACGCCGGCTCCCTACGCCGTTGTCACTGTTCCCATCGGGGGCCAGGCCGGAGGGAAAGCGCTGAGAATCGGCTTTCTCGGTCTGGTCGATCCGGCGCGGGTGAAGCCGAATTCGGGGTTTCGAGCGCTGGATCCTGTGGAGGCTGTCCGCAGGGTGAAGGCGGAGGTCGTGGAACAGAGCGACGTTCTGATCGTGCTATGGGACACGATCCGACCCCAGGGGGAGATCCCCGCCGACTCTCCGATCAGGAGGCTGGCCGAGGAAAACGACGAGATCCGGTTCATCATCACCACGGAGCAGCGCTTCTTCCTATACGACCCGGTCCGGATCAACCGGGCCCTGCTGCTTTCGTCGGTGGAACGCGGGCGGTACCTTGGCGAACTGATCCTGGAACTGGGTTCGGAGGGAGAGCTCGTGACGCTGGAACCCCGGTTCGAGGAGATGAAGGAAGGAGTTCGGGAGGATCCTCGCCTTCTGGCGGAGCAGGAAAGGCTGTTGGCTCAGTTGCACTGATCCAGCATCCGGAAAACCTCTCTCAGCATGCGCCGCTGCTCCCTCAGGTGACCGTGCCGCGCCTCGACGTTGATGTAGGGAATCCCCCGTCGGGCCGCCAGAACCGAGAGCGATCCGTCATCTGTGACGCGACGATTGTCCTGCAGGACCGCGTTGAAACCGGCCCGCCGGAATTCTTCGAAAAGCCGACGGTCGGTGACGAAGAAGAAATCGTCGGGATTCCTCCTCGGGTGGATGAAGACCTCTTCCGCGTCCCCTTCGTACGCTCCCCCTGGAAGATAGCTGAGAGCCGAGTAACCGCCCTCTCTGTTGTTGTGCAGGGCCACGATCACCGGCAGCGAGTCCAGTCCGTAGCTGGCCAGGAGACCACGGGCGAAGAGGTGCACCGCTCGCCGCGCTCCCTCCGTGGCGGAACTGTGGCGGGCCAGCGTCTCCGCCACGCCCCGCTCGGTGAAGATTCGGTTGGGGTCGAAGGCGAAGTTGTCCTCGTCCAATGTGAAACGGATCAGCCGCTCGCCGGAATGGCGCAGCATCAGTATCTGTCCGCCCCTGCGTCGAATCGTCCGCAGGCCGGCCTCGACCGAGGTGCGCTCGTCCTCGTGCATGTTGAAGAAAAGCAGATCGCACCCCT
>CAYRCA010000104.1:4419-10744 GCA_964422565.1 uncultured Acidobacteriota bacterium
GTATCGGACCGTCTCGACCGGAGTCTCGCCGATCCGGTGGCGCACGGCCACCTCCAGCAGGGGTTTTCGAGTGCAGCCGGATCCCGCAAGGAGGACTCCGACAAAGGCTGCGAGCAGAACCGCCCTGATCACGGATCGATCTTAACCCATCAGGCCGCGCCATGAGGCCCGGCCGGCATTCCGGCGAAGGCGGAGAGGGCTTCCACGTCGATCAGAAGATGCTTCCGCTGGTAGCGGATCCACCCCTGTTTCTTCAGGTTGGACATGATGTTGGAAAGATAGGGGCGATTGGCGCCGGTGAGGCGGGCCAGGTAGTCGTGGGAGAGCCGTAGCTTGAGGCGGACCATGTTCCGCTGGTGGGCGAGTCGCTGACCGTGCTTCTCTCCGAGCCTCAGCAAAGCCTGTATAAGGCGTTGCTGGATATCCAGAAAACAGAGGGCCTCGATGTCCTCGTGGGCGTGAGCCAGTCGTTGGAGCAGAACTTGAATCAGGTTGTAGGACAGCGCCGGCTGCTGTTGAGCCAGCGCGAAAAAATCCTCGCGCGTCAGGATCGACACCCAACACTCCTCGTGGGCCACCGCCAGGACCTGGTAGCCGTTCTCCCGACCAATCGCCTCGAGGCCGAAGATGTCTCCTCCCTTCAGGATCTCAACCGTCTTCTCACGCTGTTCGTCGGGGCGGATGGAAAGCCTGACCGAGCCCCGGTTGAGAAAGTAGAGACTTCCAGCCGGATCTCCCGCGTTGAAGATCACCCCGCCCTCCGGGTAGACGCGATCCTTGAGGACCTCGCACACCGATTCCAGCTCATCCGGGCCGAGGCCCTCCATCAGGGCGGCGCGGCTCAAGTGCCAGATCTTGTCGGTGCGATCCAGGGCGGCAAGCAGGTCGGGACGATGACTCATGAGGACTAACGCTCCGTTTCTGTTCCTAAGAATGGAACGCAGGACGGGCCAAAAAGTTCCCGTCTGTCGGCCGTTATACGGAACTTCTCCGTTTACAGCGCCTTTCCCGGGTCGTGCTCGAATCGAGGCCGGCCGTCGGCCGATCACCCCGCCCCGCCGCCGGGGGTGGATATGGCCGCTCCCCTCTCAACCGGCCGGCTGCAGGGAATTCAGGAAGGTCGGATTATCGGGTGTCTGTTCGATCCCTTTCAGTAGCGTTTCCATGGCACGCTCCGCGCTTAGGGTTGAAAGCGCCCGACGCAGCAGGTTGACCCGGGCCTGCAGTTGCTCGTCCCGCAGCTGTTCCTCACGGCGTGTGCCCGAAAGGCGAATGTCTATGGCCGGCCAGAGTCGACGATCCGCCAGCTCCCGGTGCAGGACCAGTTCCATGTTGCCCGTCCCCTTGAATTCCTCGAAGATGACGTCGTCCATCCGGCTTCCGGTGTCCACCAGGGCGGTGGCGAGGATCGTCAGGCTGCCCCCCTCCTGGAGTTTCCGAGCGGCGCCGAAAAACTCGCGGGGCTTGAGCATGGTTTCCGCTCCCAGCCCGCCGGACAGGGTGCGGCTGTTCCCGCGGCTCAACGAGTTGTAGGCCCGGGCGAGTCGGGTCAGGCTGTCCAGGAGGATCACCACGTCGCGGCCCGCCTCGACCAGCCGCCGGACCCTCTGCAGGATCATCTCGGCGACCCGCACATGGCGCTGAGGCGGCAGGTCGGACGAGGAGTCCACCACGACACCCGCGCCCAGGCGCTTCATCTCGGTGACCTCCTCGGGCCGTTCATCGATGAGCAGGGTGATGAGTTCGACCTCGGGATGGCAGCGGGTGATGCTTTCCGCCAGTTTGTGGAGCAGGACCGTCTTGCCCGTCCGCGGCGGGGCCACGATCAACCCGCGCTGACCCTTGCCGATCGGGGCGACCAAGTCGATGACGCGGAGATTGGGGTCGTTGGTTCCATCGATCCCCAGGCGCTCAAAGGGGTTGACGCTGGTCAATCGGCTGAACTCGGGCAGGGAGGCGTATTCGGCCGGCGCCTTGCCCTCGACGGTATGGATGCGGACCAGCTTGCGCTGACCTCGTCCCGATCCGTTGCCGGGGTGGCCCTCGATAAGGCAGGCCTGCCGCAGCCGAAACCGCCGCACCATGTCCGCAGGGACGAACAGGTCCTCGCGGCGCGGCTGAAAGCCGTTCTCGATCCGTCGCAGGAACCCGTAGCCCTTTGTGTGTAGATCAAGATACCCTGACTCGGTAGAGACTTCCTTCAAGACTGACACCCCTCGGTTTGTTCAAAAAAGCCCGCAAGTATCGATTCCAGCTCTGTGCCGTGCCGGGCTGAGCGGCGATCCGTCGGGTACGGGACAGCCATCGACCTCGCGGGAGTCGGTGGCGAAAAGAAAACCTGGAAGTTCTCAGCTCACTCTTCCAGTTCCACACGATCGGGATCGAATATCCGGCCTCGTCGTGCCTTACAGCCCCGGTAAGGCGGAGGCGGGAGGTGACGGGAAAGAACCGTCGCCCGCACGATCCGGGAAGACAGCCGAGGCGGTCCGTCTTGCGCGCCGTTCTCTCAAGTCGTCACATTATACACCTTCGGGGGAGCCCTTGGGGGCTCTCGACCGACGGCGGGCCCCAACCATGGGGCGCCCGGAACTCCTCCCGATCAGTAGCCGCCCTCGTCGAGCCGCACCTTGCCCGCGAATCGGCGGTAGGTGTAGATGAAATATCCCGCCACCAGGACCAACCCCGGAATCCACCACATCAGTCCTACCCTCAGTCCGTACGGTGAGGTGGCCACATCGTAGACGGTCAGACCGAGCTCCGGGTTGACGCTCGAGGGAAGAACGTAGGGGAAGATCCCGAAGGCGGCGCTGCTCATCATGCCGAAGATGTAGAGACAGGAGGCGAGGAACGCCCCCCGCTCCGACCCGCGCAGGAACCGGGCTCCGATGAGCCCCGCGATCGCCGCCAGGGGAAAGAGGCATCCCCAGGGCGCCGACTGAAAGTTAATCGCGATCTGCGGCTGGATCCGGAAGGTGGCCAGGGTCACGACGATCGCGAGAGCGACAACCCCCCACCAGACCAAGTCCGCCACTCGAAGGCTCCGGCCTCGAAGCTCTCCCTCCGTCTTGAGAACCAGCCACAGGGCGCCGTGCTGCAACAGCGTCAGGAGAGCCAGCCCTCCCACCAGGATGGTGTACCAGTCCAGGATCCCCCCCTCCGGACTGCTCAGACCGTGGGGCCCGAAGCCGAAATCGGTCCACAGGGGGAGGAAAAAGAAACCCGACGGCTCCAGGGGAACTCCCCGGATCACGTTCCCCAGGGCGGCGCCGAAAAACACCGCAAGCAGGGCGCTGGCGCCGCAGAAGACAACGTCCCAGAAGGGCTTCCAGACCACCGTGTCGATGTGGTTGCGCAGCTCTATCGAGAGTCCCCGTAGAATCAGGAGCCACAGCACGATCACGAGGGGCAGGTAGAAGCCGCTGAAGCTGGACGCGTAGAGAGCCGGAAACGCGAGGAACAGGACGCCTCCCGCAGCGAGCAGCCAGACCTCGTTTCCGTCCCAGACGGGTCCGATGGAGCGGATTACCGACCGGCGCTCGGACTCCTCTCGGGCGACGTGAAGATGCAGCGCCCCGGCGCCCAGATCGAAACCGTCGAGCACGACGTACATCGTGATCATGAAGGCGACAATCACCAGCCAGAGAGTTTCCATTGGCGCTCCCTCCTAAGGGGCCGAACCGGCGCGCTCGCCCGCGACCTGGTGTTCCGGGCCGTGCTCGATCTCTCGAAACACCAGGAAGAGGAAGAGGATACCGAGCAGGGCATACATGCCCATGAATCCGATCAGGGTGAACATGGTGTTGCCCGCGGAGACATAGGGTGAAGCGCCGTCTTGGGTTCGCATCACCCCGTAGATGAGCCAGGGCTGTCGACCGAGCTCCACGGTGAACCAGCCCGCCGTGTTGGCGATGAAGGGGAAGGGGGTCAGCAGAACCAGGACCCAGAGCATCGGGCGGGAGTTCAGAAGGGTCCCCCGCCAGAGCTTCAGATTCGCCAGAAGCATCAGGGCGATGAAGATCGTTCCCAAGCCGACCATGATGCGAAAGCTATAAAAAAGAAGCGGGATATTGTCGGGCCAGTCTTCGCGGGGAGAGGCGTCCAGACCCCGCATCTCGGCGTCCCACCGCCCATAAGTGATGAAACTCAGGGCCCGGGGAAGGAGCAGGGGATTGTCCAGCCGTTGCCGCTCCACGTCGGGTTGGCCCAGGATCGCCAGGGGGGCGCCCTCGACGGTCTGGAACACTCCCTCCATGGCGGCCAGAGTGACGGGCTGATGGCGGGCGATGTTTCGGCCCTGCCCGTCGCCGGTCGGATAAAGGAGAAGCAGGGACGCGATTAACCCGGTGACCACGCCGATGCGAACGAAAAGCCGGCCGTATTCCCTATCCCTGCCCAGCAGGAGGTAGAGGGCGCCCACGCCGCTCATGACGAAGGCGGCGGTCATCATGGATCCCAGCTGGTTGTGGGTGAATTGCCACAGGAGCCAGGGGTTCAGGAGGAGAGCCCAGACGCTTTCCAGCACGATCTCGCCGTCGGGCAGGATGGTGTAGCCGACCGGGTGGAGCATCCAGGCGTTGGCGGCGATGATGAAATAGGCGGAAATCCAGGCGCCCAAAAACACCATGAACGCGGCGAACCAGTGGCCCCACGGGCCGAGGCGCTTTTCACCGAAAAGGAGCAGACCGAGAAAGACGGACTCGAGAAAGAAGGCGAACATTCCCTCCATGGCCAGGGTCTGCCCGATGACCCCGCCGGCGGCCTTGGCGAACTGCGCCCAGTTGGTGCCGAACTGGAACTCCATAGGGATGCCGGTGACGACCCCCATGACGAAACCGATGGCGAAGATCTTCGTCCAGAAGCGGGCCGCCCGCTGGTAGGACTCCTCGCCGGTGCGCAGTGCCTGCGTCTTCAGGATGACGATCAGCAGTGCGAGACCCATGGTGAGCTGGGGGAAGAGGTAGTGGAACGTGATGGTGAAGGCGAACTGAAAGCGGTGGAGAGCTAACGCGTCTTCCATGGCGACTCCATCTCCTTGATCGCAATCGCGACCCCAGGATGGTAGATCCGTCCGGCCCAAGATGCAACCGGAAGAACGGGTTGCTGTTCCAGGACGGCTCCGACGAAGTGGTGAACGAGGGAGTTCCTCGGATCGTCCCGGGAGCGGCGGTCTCCGGGGGGCGCGAGCCGGTGTCAGATGCCGGAAACCGTGATCTCGCGGGTCTCGTCCGGAAGGACGATCAGCCGGACCCGGACCGCGTCGGCCGGTTCCCGGCGAAGCTTCTCCGCCCACTCGACGACCACATAGGCCTCGCCGTCGAGCAGTTCATCGAGGCCGACGGAGCGGAAGTCCCGAACGGAGTCGAGGCGGTACAGGTCGACATGATAGATGGGGAGAGCGCCTGGAGAGGTCGGGTATTCGTTGATCAGGCTGAAGGTCGGGCTGTGGACCAGGGTCTCATCCCTCAGGCCCAGTCCAGCCGCCAGCCCGCGGGTCAAGGCCGTCTTGCCCGCTCCCAGCCGGCCGGTCAGCAGGACCACTCTGGGCCGGGCAAGCCGCGCCGCCAGGGACCGACCGATCTCGACGGTCTCCTCCTCACTGTGTGAAACGAACTTCATGACGGAAGGGCCCCGTCCAGCAGAGCCTTGTGGGCGAGGCCCAGGCACTCGATGACGTCGCCGGCCGCCATAGCCTCCTCACCCCACCTCTCCTCGGCCAGGTCGCCGGCGAGTCCGTGGAGAAAGACACCGAGGCAAATGGCCCGAGTGACGTCCTCCGGATCCAGAAGGCCGCGGCTCGCGCAACGCCCCAGCGCGGAAGTCAGAACGCCGGTGAGGACGTCCCCCATGCCGGCGGTCGCCATGCCCGGGTTCCCCCGGGGGGAGACGAAGACCTGTCCGTCGGGGGCCGCGATTAAGGTGCGGAAGTTCTTGAGCACGAGCCAGAGGGAGTGCTCTTCGGCGAACCGGGCGGCTTCGTTGGCCGGATCGCCGAGTAACTCCGACACCGGTCGTCCCGTCAGCCGCGAAAACTCGCCGGGGTGGGGCGTCAGCACCAAGGGACGACCGTGGCGGTTCGCCAGGCGTTCCACCGCCCCTTCGAAGGCGTTCAGGCCGTCGGCGTCGATCACCAGAGGGACGGGGCTTGTCTCGACCAGGCGGCGCACAAACCGGACCGTTTCCGGATCGGTGGTGACTCCGGGCCCGATTCCGGCGGCGTCCTTGCCCTCCAGCAGCTGCAAAGCCGCCTCGGCGGCGCTCGAGCGGAAAGCGCCGGCCGACGTGGACGCCAACCCCTCGGTCATGATCTCGGGTCGAGAAGCGGCGA
>CAYRCA010000105.1:0-919 GCA_964422565.1 uncultured Acidobacteriota bacterium
GAAGGGGTCGGTCTGGTCACCATCGAGAGCCGGATCGGCGTGAGGCGGATCCTCGACATGCTCAGCGGCGAGCAGCTGCCCCGCATCTGCTGACCCGCGAAAGCGCGCGAACCCGCCGGCGCGAGAGGGACCCCTTCGCGGATCGATCACCCCCGACCGAGGCAGACGCGCTCAGCGGGAAGCCGGGGCCGGGGTATCGGACGAACTCCCGCCGATTCCATACCGTCGAATCTTCTCGTAAAGAGTCTTGCGGTCGATGCCGAGGATCCGGGCGGCCTGGGATTTGTTCCCCCTCGCGCCGTCGAGAACACCTCGAATATGGTCGGCCTCGAGTTGAGCCAGGGATCGGCTGTCCACCCCCGGGGTCGGCCCGGACCTCATAGGGGACGGCAGGTCGGGGAGGTCCACGAACTCCCCCTCCTTCATCACCACGAGTCTCTGAATCAGATTCTGCAACTCCCGAACATTGCCGGGCCAGTGGTAGTGCAGCAATCCCCGCAGCGCCCCGTCCGAGAAACGGAGCTTCGGCCTGCCGAGCTCGTCGGAATACTTTTCCGAGAAGTGGCCGGCCAGCAGGAGGATGTCCTCGCCGCGCCTGCGAAGCGGTGGGATCTCGATCGCCAACACATTGACGCGGTGGTAGAGATCCTCTCGAAAGGCACCCTTGGCGACCAGTTGGGCAAGGTTCTTGTTGGTTGCCGCCAGGACCCGTACATCCACCGTTCGCGCCCGGCTCGATCCCACCATGTAGATCTCCCGGTCCTGTAGGACGCGGAGGAGCTTCATCTGGGTGGCCGGACTCGTCTCACTGATCTCATCCAAGAAAATCGTGCCGTGCTCGGCCGTCTGAAAGAAGCCGGCCCGGCTGTGGGCGGCGCCCGTGAAGGCGCCCTTCACGTGCCCGAACAGCTCGCTCTCG
>CAYRCA010000105.1:929-10718 GCA_964422565.1 uncultured Acidobacteriota bacterium
GAGAAGACTCTCGGGAATTGCTCCGCAACTGACCGGCACAAAGGGTGCGGACCGGCGCGGGCCGACATAGTGGATGGCGCGGGCCACCAACTCCTTTCCCGTGCCGCTCTCTCCCGAGATCATGACAGTGGCCGTCGTCGACGCCGCCTTGGTGATCTGGGAGTAGACCTGAAGCATGACCGGGGACTTTCCGATCAAGCCGGGAGGATCGGCGCCCGGCGAGGCCCCGTGGGCCGTCTTCCGCATCCTTAGTTTGGCGAGGGATCTCTCCACCGCGTCGAACAATTCCCGGTCGGTATACGGCTTGACCAGATACTCGGCCGCACCCGCCTTGAGCGCCTCCACCGCGCCCTCGATGGTGGCGAATCCGGTCACCAGCATCACCTCGGTGTCGCTCAGATTCTCGCGTACGTACCTGATCAGTTCGAGCCCCCGCCCCGCGGCATCCTGAGGTCGGTGACAACCCGGTCGATGGGGACCCGATCGAGAGGGCGCGTCGTCTCCTCCAGGCCGGAGGCGGTAAGGACCCGGTAGTCTGCCGCCTCCAAATTCCGCCGGAGAAGTTCGACGGCCGCGGGCACATCGTCCACAACCAGGATCGACTCGGGCTGCGCCTTCTCCATCGTCCTCATTCCTTCTCGATATTTCCGGTCTCCCGTCGGCCGTTGGCCGGAAGCCGGACTTCGAATCGCGTCCCCTTGTCCGCCGCGCTCTTCACCTGAATCGATCCCCCGTGGGAGGTCACAATCCCGTGCACCACCGCCAGGCCGAGGCCGGTGCCTTCCTTTCGCGTGGTAAAGAAGGGGAGGAAGGCTCTCGTCAGCACGTCTTCGGTCATCCCCAGGCCCGTGTCCTCCACCACGAGACGGATGAATCCTGTTTCCTCATCGGCGACACCTGTGGAAATGGTGAGCCGCCCGCCGTCCGGCATGGCTTGGGCGGCATTCACTACAAGATTGACGAGCACCTGGCGAAGCTGGTCCGGGTCGCCCGAGATGGAGGGCAGATCGGCGGCCAGTCGGGGGACCAGCTCGATGTCCCCTTTGGAGCACAGCGCCTGAAGAAAGGAGTAGGCCTCCTCCACCAGTTGACTGAGATCCAGCTCGGCGCGCCTCTGAGGCATGCGTCGTGCGAACAGGAGCAACTGCTGAATCACCTGACGCGCGTGTAGCGCCGAGCGCAAGTTTACGGAAGCGACCGAAGGTCGATTTGAGGAAGTCCGTGTAGTCTGGGTTTCCGCCACCTCCCGATCTTCGTATTACCCTCATATATTTGTGATTCACCGCGATTTCCTCTTGACATACTCCACGAATGGAGATATTGTATTACCCTACTATGGCTTCGCTTGTCCACAAAATGAAGAAGGGCAACCTCTACACCTACTGGGTCGAGTCCAAGCGCGTCAACGGCAAGCCCCGCATCGTCGAACAAGTTTATCTCGGACCCAAACAACGCGTCCTCGAGGAGATCAAAGCCGCCTATACCCGCGGCCGGACGCCCGGACCGACGCCCCTGCGTCAGGTCCAGATCCGCGAGTTCGGCGCCTCGGCCTGGCTGTGGCACTGGGCCGAGAAACTCCAACTTCGGCGGATCATCGACCGGCACGTCCCGCCGCCGGAGCGCAAGCGTCGTACCCCACTGACCGTGGGCGACTACCTGACCTTGGCCGCCGTCAACCGCGCCATCGATCCCCGCTCGAAACGCTCCTTTTACCGCTACTGGTTCCAGTCGAGTGTGCTCTCTCGCCTGCGGCCCGCCCGCGAGGGCGACCTGTCGAGCCAGCGCTTTTGGGATCACATGAATCAGGTGGAGGCCGAACACCTCGAAGCCATCCAGCAGGATCTGCTCGCCCGGGTCGGCGAACTGTTCGAACTGGGCGAGGGCACGCTGCTGTACGATACGACCAACTACTTCACCTTCATCGACACCTTCAACGAACGGACGGAACTGGCCCAGCGGGGCTGGAACAAGCAGAAGCGGACGGATCTGCGGCAACTGTCGCTGGCGCTGTTCGAAGACGAGGCGACCGGGTTGCCGGTCTATCACCAGTGCTATCGCGGCGATCGGCCCGACGTCAGCCAGTTTGAAGCGGCCTGGCGGGGAATGGTCCGGACCTGGATGAAAGGCTTCGACCGGCGGCCGCGGCAGCTGACGCTGGTCTTCGACAAGGGGAACAACTCGAAACACAATCTGGAACAACTGGGACAGGGGGCGCTGCGCTTCGTGGGGGCGCTTCCCGGTCACTGGGTACCGGAGTTGCTCGAGGTCGGACGGGAGGCGTACAACAAGCTGGAACTGCCCGGCTCGAAGCATCTGAAGGCGCACCGGGTGCGGCGCGAGTTCTGGGGGCGGGAACGCACGCTGCTGGTGGTGTTCAGTCCTTCGTTTTACCGCAAGCAGCGGGCCGTGATGAACCGACTGCAGGCCAAGGCGGAGCGGCAGCTTCGGGAATTGGCCGAGGCGATTGACCGGTGGTGCCGGACGCGTCGGGGGAAGGGCTACAGCCGGGCCTCGGTGCAGCGCAAGATCGCCGAATGGACGGGGCGGGATCATCTGCGGGAGTTTCTGACGACCGAAACCGAGGTCGAAAACGACCGGGTGGTCCGGCTGACCTGGAGCTGGGATCGACCACGCAAGCGGGAAGTGCAGCGGACCCGGCTCGGAAAAACCGTGTTGATCACGGATCACGACGACTGGGAGGACCGCCGAATCGTTCTGGCGTACCGCAAGCTGTGGAAATCGGAACGGATGTTTCGGATCAGCAAGCAGGGACCGTGGTGGCCGCTCGGTCACTGGACCGACGGCAAGATCCGGGTTCACGCCCTGTACTGCTACTTCGCCCTGTTGCTGCTGGCCATTCTCGAAAAGCAGATGCGGGAGGCCGGCATCTCGCTCAGTGTGGACCGGGCCATTGACCGGCTGCGGGGCATCCAGGAGACGCTGGTGATCTACACGACGGGAGCCGGTGAGCGGGTGCTCTCCGAGCAGGACGAATCCCAAGAACAACTGTTCGAGGCCCTGGGGCTGAAGGTGATCGCCGACCAGATGGGTACGACGCTTCTGAATGCCGGTTAGTTACTGATCTGAAGTGACTTAGGGTTTCGTGTACTCATCTCCTGCCGTAAACTTGCGCGAGGCCACGATTCTCCCGATGTCCTGAGCCGTCTGGTCCGTCAGGTCGGGGGACTTCTCCACGAGCTGCGCGAAGCCGAGGATGTTGTTGAGGGGATCGTTCAACTCGTGGGCGATGCCGGCCGACAGTTCGCCGATCGTAGCGAGTCGCTCGGTGTGGATCAGCTGCTCCTGGAGTTTGCGGCTTTTCTCCCCCACATCCCGTCTCTCGATGATAAGGGCGACTTCCCTTGCCACCGTATCCAGCAGCCTGCGTTCCTCCCGGAGAAAAGGGCCCTCATCCAGGGCCGGCCTCTCCGCGGAGTAGCCCACTTCGAGACGACCCCGCCGAGGCGGGGTAGAGCCAGGCCTCCGGCAGAATCTCGACAATGCCGGGTAGAATCTCCGCCAGGGAGGCGCGGGGCTGTTCGACCAGAAGGGCAATTTGATAAAGGCAGGTGAGCTCCTTCACGCGCTCGCGCAGGGACAAATGCGTTCTCCGGTCCGCGAAGGCCAGTTCCAGGTTCCTCGCCACTTCCTCCAGATGGGCGATTTCCTCGGTCCGGTAGAAGTTCCCCCTGCGGCTCTTCAGTACCACCAGCCCTCGATCCGTTTCCTCCTCCCGGTCTTCGCCAAAGGGGAGGAAGAGGAGCGACCGGTGGTCGCCGGAGAGGTCGTAGGCTCGGCCAGCGCCGTCGGGGCCGGCTTTCTCCGGCCGCAAGAGCCGGTTGGAGTCTCCGACAACCAGGCTGCCCCCCGCCGCCTTGCGGGGAAAGGAGGCATCCGGGGAGGGCGCGAGAAGCTCGTCGCAGATCAGTTCGAAGTCGGACCGCGGGTTGTCGGTCGGAGACGGTCCGGCGGCGCGGCCCGCCCAGACCGAGAGCCGCTCGGGCGGCGAGGCATCCCGACGACAGACGTGGCGAAACTCATCGCCGCGGCTGCGCACCCGGGTCTCACACTCGTTGGAACCGGTGAAATCGAGGAACTCCCGACCCACGTCGGAAAGGAACTCCCGAATCGGCTTCCCCCGGAAGGCGGAGGAAAGCAGCCGTCGGGAGAGTTCCCAGTACTCGCCCGCGGAACGTCGGCCCTGGCCCCCGCGGCGCGGAAGGTCCCTTGTTCGAGCCATGAGACCATATTAACCCTCCGGACCACCCGGACCTATCCGCCGAGGGCGCGCCTACCTTCGGAATGCCTGGGCGAAACGTCCGGCGGACTGAGCTCTCAAGCCACGGATTAGACGGATTGCGGTGAGTTTGAATTTGGGTTGGAGACCCCCGGCGCGACGGGAGACCCACTCGGTGGAGTCCGCGGAATCCCGACGAGAATTCTCTCCAGCCCATAAACGAAGTGGATCCAATGTTTTGGCAAGTGCCGCCCGAAAAGCGGCGCTTCTTGGCGGTGCTGTGCAGCTTCGTTTTTGAGACAAAGGCGAAAGGCCGGCGGTAGAATTGACCGGTGGATCCCCTCGAGCGGTTTCAGCATGCGACGCAGGAAGGCATTCGGGACAACCGCCGGGCCATGCGTCTGTCGCTTTTTGTTGGAGCGGCGATGTTTCTGGCCAAGGGGACGGCCTATCTGTGGACCGGGAGCGTGGCCATCCTCTCGGACGCCGCTGAATCCGCGGTTCACCTGCTGGCGGTCGGTTTCGCCTCCTTCAGTCTCTGGCTGAGCACGCGTCCGGCCAATCACAGATTTCCCTTCGGCTACGAGCGGATCAGCTTCTTTTCGGCCGGATTCGAGGGGGCGCTGATCATCCTGGCCGCCGTGTTGATCTTTGTAACCGCCATCCAGAAATGGATCGCTGGACTGGAGTTGCAGCATCTCGGGGCGGGAGTCGCCGTTGTCGCCGCGGCCGGGGCCCTGAACGCGGCGTTGGGATGGTATCTGGTGCGCACCGGTCGCCGGACGGGCTCCATCATTCTGGAAGCGAACGGACGTCACGTGCTCACCGATAGTTGGACCAGCCTCGGTGTCGTGGTGGGGCTCATTCTGGTGATGCTGACCGGCTGGCTGGCGCTCGACCCCATCTGCGCCATCCTGGCCGGCGCCAACATCATCTGGTCCGGCGGCAAACTCGTCTCCCGTTCGATCGGGGGGCTGATGGACTACTCCGATCTGGAGACCGGCCGGGCGGTTCGCGCTGCCCTGGACCGGCTCTGCTCCGAGCTCGGCCTCCGCTACCATGGAGCCCGATTTCGGAGCACGGGCCTTCGGATCCGGATCGAGTTGCACCTCCTCTTTCCCGGCGGCACTCCTCTGGACGAGGCGCACCATCGGGCGACCCAGCTCGAGGAGCGGCTTCCAGCCGAGTTGGGGCGGGCCGCCGAGGTGATCACCCATCTGGAGGCCATCGAGGATCACGCCCACGTTCACCGGCGTCAGCACTACACGGGTCGTCCCGAAGGGTGACTCCCAGCCCGGGTTGTCGACGAAGAGAGCCTGAGTCGCCGGGTTCGCGGCCGGTCTCGAGGGCCGTCAAGGGAGGGCGGAAGGTGGCCAAGATTGCCCGAAACGGAACTCTCTTGTGCTCTTTTCCATCTAAATAGAGGATGAGGCCGCGCTTCGCGCGGCCGGGAGACTCTCGATGACACGCGCCGCATTCTTATTGGCGATGATGGTCGGCTCCACTCCAGCTTGGGAGCCGATCGATGATCCTCTTTACCTGAGTGATGAGGCGAAGCAGTTTTTCGAGGAGCGTGTGGATCGCGGGGCCCCTCCCCTGCGTCGCCTTGAGATGCTGCTCGATGTTGTGTTTTCCGAAAGCGGACTGGATTTCCGGTACGCCGAGGAAACGAAGACGGCCGACGGAATCTTTCGGAGCGGTTCGGGGAACTGCCTCTCCTTCACCAGCTTCCTGGTGGCGATGGGCCGTCACTTCGGCCTCGACGTTCGCTATCGCGAGGTGGAGGTCGCCCCCAGTTGGAGCCGGCAGGGGGAGTTGGTCGTTTTCAACCGCCATGTCAACGCCATCGTCATGGTGGGACCCCAGGCTTATGTCGTCGATCTGCTGCCGGACGTGAACCGAGTCGAGATTCGCGGCCATGTCGTCGCCGATGAGAGGGGCTTCGCCCATTTCTTCAACAACCTGGGAGCGGACTGGCTGGGAAAGGGAAGCCCGACTACGGCAATGACGTACTTCAGGCACGCCCTCGATCTGGATGCCGACGCTTCCTTCGTATGGGCGAACCAGGGGGTTGTCCAGGCTGGGCTGGGCCTGCACCGGGAAGCCGAGTCGTCCTACCGCCGCGCCATCAATCTGGATCGGCAAAACATGGTCGCCCTGTCCAACCTGGCCGAGCTTTATCTCCGGACGGGGCGGCTGCAGGAAGGAGAGGAACTGCGGGCTCGGGTGGAGAGCTTCCGGAAGAAGAATCCCTACTACCATTACGGGCTTGGGATCCGGGCCTATGAGGAGGGTCGGATCAACGAGTCGATCGAGCACCTGAAGGCGGCTCTCAAGAGAAGGGACCAGGAGTACCGGTTCCACCACGCTTTGGCCAACGCCTATGTGGAGCTTGGGGATTTGGCGGAGGCCACCCGGTCTCTCCGGAAGGCCCGGGAACTGGCGCCTGAAGGGATGGGCGGGCTCTATTCGCAAAAGCTGGAGTCCCTGTCCGCCCACAGGCCCTGACCTGTTTGGGTCTGGGTGCCGGGCTCCGGTTCTTGGGAGGTTGAGTGCGGCAACCCCCGGCGGAACCCGGCGGGGGTGGGAGACGGGCCTTCAGCCAGCTTCCAGCCAGCCCCCGCCACACCGAAGCTATGTCCCCGGATTCCGTGGAATCAGGATTCCCATCCGATCCGCGATAGCACGCTGGGTTTCCAGCAGGTGCTTCTGGTCTCGATAGGGCTGACGCGGCCAGAAGAATCCCTTCAGCCCGTCCTTCTGCCTTCGAGGCACCACGTGCACGTGAAAGTGCGGGACGCTCTGACTGACCTTGTTGTTGACGGCGATGAACGCTCCCTCGGCTTCGACCGCTTCCTCGACCGCCCGGCCCAGGTGTTTGACGTTCTCGAAGAGCGGCCCCGTCAAGAACGGGGGGAGATCTCCGAAGGTTTCGATGTGCCGCTTGGGTACCAACAGGCAATGCCCCGGGAACAGGGGCCGATAGTCGAGGAAGGCCACCGAGATCTGATCCTCGAAAACAATGTGGGCCACGTCTCGAAAGTTTGCGATTCTGCAGAAGGTACAAGTGCTCTCAGGCATGTGGCCACCCTATCTCCCCCGTCCGCCTCAGGCTGGAAAAGCCATGCTGGCATAGGTAACGAAGGAACCGTTGTCGTCAATGCGGCAGTGACTGTGCGCCAGGAGTCGACCGTCCAACGACTCGACCAGGTGCAGGAGTGTGTAGATCGCCGGAAACCCACATACCCGCCGCCGATCCCTTTCTTCCCGGATCACCGAGAGAAAGCCCTCCGCGTCAGCCCCGGCTACGAAATCCAGAGCCTCCCGGTCCCTGGCCATCACCTCCCGGACCCCGCCGATATCAGGGGCGAAACCGTCTCCGTATCGGGGGCCTATGTGAGCCAGGTCGACGCTGGCCACATAGCAGACTCTCCTTCCCACGCCGATTGCGGCCTCCTCGAGCGCTTCGACAAGCCTGCGAACCAGATCGCGATTCGCGGGTTTCCCGAGATCCTGGTAGGTGAAGCTGGCGAGAATCGGGGCGATGTGAACCCCTCGGTCACCGAAAAGGTGCTGGAGAAAGAGAATCTGGAATTCGATGGTGTGCTCCGTCCGGTGGGAAAGGTCCTCCTGAAACAGATGATCCCCCAACAACCGGTTCACCTCGGCGAGGTAGGGACGGTCACATCGGGCCGTTCCCAAAGGCGTGCGGAAGTCCTTGCCGCTGATCGAAAAGAGTTTCGGCAACCCCATGTGCCCAATCCCCAGGATCACGAACAAATCCGGGGGGTCGCTCTCGGCAAGAAATCGGTAGGCGTGGGTATAGGTTGAACCACCCAGCCGAAGGTCGATATGAGGCGCCATCAACGCGCGGACCCGACGCCGGCTCGCACCGGCGGGAAGTCCCGCTCCCTCCGGATCCTGGAAGAACGAGACTATGAGGTCGTTGAGTGCCTCCCGGTCCGCCGGATAGCCGATTCCGGCGTGATGGGCCTCCCGGATCGATTGCGCCCGAAACTCCGCCAGGAGCGCCTCCTTCCGCCGCCGGAAATTGGCGTTATCCAGATAGAAGAGACGATCCATTCGATCGATGATTTCCTCCACTTCCCGACGAAAGAAGATTCGACCCGTTCGCCGGGTGAGTTCGGCTTGAATGTCGAGCACGGAATTGCGCCCGTCGAAAAGGGTGAGCAGCGCGTAGAACTGGGGCGCAACCATCACGGCCTCGGGACCAATCTGCTGGGGATCGCGAAGAATAATGCCGACCCGACCGCCCTCGCGGTGCGGTAGAGCTTCCAGGTTTCGCAGTCGAGGTCGTTCGTCGCTCATTCCGCCTGTTCCCCTCTCGGTTGCCGGCGCTCCTATATTACACCGGTACCGGAAGGGATGGTCATGGCGACCGGCACGTCGGTCGGGCATGGACCCACCATTCCTTTACGATCTACGTCGGCACCCGGGCAAGTACCGGGATGTTCCCCTGAGAAATCGCAGCCCCCGTGTTCGATCCGGTCGGCCCGGCCGGCTCGGTCGCCGGTTCTTGTGGACGGCGCGTCGAAGGGATTAGGCTACACACCGTGTCCAGTACTACCCTTTTCCGACTGCAGATTCTGGCTGCCGCCCTGCTGTTCTCGACCGGCGGCGCCGCGATCAAGGCCTGCTCGCTCACCAGTTGGCAGGTGGCGAGCTTCCGGTCGGGTGTGGCGGCGCTCGCGCTGCTGCTCCTCCTTCCTGCGGCGCGTCGGAACTGGTCGTGGCGGCCGGCGGTGGTGGGCGTCGCCTACGCCTCGACCGTGATCCTGTTCGTCCACGCCAACAAGTTGACCACGGCCGCCAGCACGATCTTTCTCCAATCCACCGCCCCGATCTACATCCTCCTGCTGGGTCCGTGGCTACTGAAGGAGCCGGTCCGGGGACGGGACCTGGGGTTCGTCGCCGCGCTGGCGGTGGGGATGTCGCTCTTCTTTGTGGGGATTGAGCCTCCCGTTCGCACGGCGCCGGCGCCTCTCCAGGGCAACCTCCTGGCGGTGGCGAGCGGCGTCTGTTGGGCTTTGACCGTCGTGGGGCTCCGTTGGACGGGACGTGTCGCGGTCGGTTCGCTCGGCACCGGCTCGGCGGCGCCGGCGGTCGCCATCGGGAACCTGATCGCTTTGGCCGTCGGGTTGCCCCTGGCGCTCCCGGTGTCGGGCGGCACGCTTGCGGACTGGACGATCATCGTCTACCTCGGAGTGTTCCAGATCGGGCTCGCCTACGCCTTCCTCTCCTCGGCGATCCGCCATGTCGGCGCCCTGGACGCGTCGCTCCTTCTGCTCGCCGAGCCGGTGTTGAGTCCCCTCTGGGCCTGGCTGGCCCACGGCGAGCAGCCGGGTCCGTGGTCGATGGCCGGCGGGGCGCTGATCCTTCTGGCGACAATGTTCAAGGCGCTGCGGCCATGAGGACCCTCCCTCCGCCCGGGGCTTCGGCACGTCGCCCTCCGCTTTCCCTCCCGACCCGCGGCGACTCCGACCTTGTCAACTTGCGCCCTTCGTAAGCAAGATATGGGTCCTATGACATTT
>CAYRCA010000106.1:0-9442 GCA_964422565.1 uncultured Acidobacteriota bacterium
GCCCGAATGGCCCGACGGTTGGGAGATACTCAACGTTCCGCTGGCCACGTTCAACACCTTTGTCTTGATCGCGTCGAGTGTGACGATGGTGATGGCCTGGGCTTCCCTGATGAGCCGGGACTTCTCCCGTTACAGGATTTACATGTCGGGCACCATCCTTCTGGGCCTGGTTTTTCTCGTCGTGAAGTACGTGGAATACGGCGACAAGTTCCAGCACGACCTCTACCCCAGCAGCAGCATCTTTCTGGCCATCTATTTCACCATGACGGGCCTGCACGCCCTGCACGTCCTGGGCGGCACGATAGTCAACGGCTACCTTCTCTGGCCCGGAAGCCGGATGTGGAAGACACGACCCGAGCAGTTCACCAACCGGGTTGAGGCGGCCGGGCTCTTCTGGCATCTGGTCGATCTGATCTGGATCTTTCTTTTTCCGGCTCTGTATCTGCTCTAAGGAGGTTCGATGAGCGGCAACCACACGGAAAACTTCGACTTGAGTAAGCACGTCCGAGCCTACCTCGTCGTATTCGCCTCCCTGGCGGTCTTGACGGTCCTGACGGTGGCGGTGTCGTATCTGCACTTGACCGGATGGAAGGGGATCGCCCTGGGGCTGCTGATCGCCACGGTCAAAGGGACGCTTGTGGCCTGCTACTTCATGCACCTGATCTCCGAGAGGAAGGTGATCTTCCTCATTCTTTTGTTCACGGCGGTCTTCTTTCTGGGCATGCTCCTCTTCCCTGTCGCCGGCTTGCTGGACCAAGTCAGGATTCAGGATGTCGCTTAGGATCTTTCATCTGCTCTTCATTGTCCTGTCCAGCCTCCTGGCCTTGGGCACCGGTTTCTGGGCGCTCGGACACGAAGGCGCTCTGTTGATGGCCTTGGGCATCCTATCCCTCGCCGCGGGAGTCGTCTTGATCGGGTATGGATGGTGGTTTCTGGGGAAGCTGAGGAGCGGGAGGTTTCTATGAGTCACTGGAAAACGTTGCGAACTTCCGGGCTGATTCCGGCGGTGCTCCTCTGGTTCCTCGCCGAGGAGGCGCGGGCCTGCTCGGTCTGCTATGGGGCGGCGGAATCGCCGATGCTGGACGGGTTGAACGTCTCCATCCTCGTCCTCCTGGGAATCACCTATTTCGTGGTGGGAAGCTTCGCCGTCTTTTTCGTCCACGTCGTCAGGCGGGAGCGGCTTCTTAATGGAACCGAGAACCCGCGTCCGGAGTTGGAGAGGAGGGAACCCTAGTGGAAAGGTGGTTGGGTCTGCCAAGAGCGGCTTCTTCCCACGCGGCCGACATGGATCGCATGATGGCCCTGGTGCACTGGTTGATCCTGATCCTCTTCGTGGGGTGGAGCATTTACTTCCTTTACGTTCTGTTCCGCTTCCGTCGTTCGCGCAACCCGAAGGCCAACTATATCGGCACCCGTACCCGCGCCTCCAACTATGTGGAGGGGGGCGTGGCCCTGGCGGAGGCGATCCTGCTCGTGGGCTTCTCCTTCCCCCTCTGGGCGCAACGGGTGAGCTTGTTCCCCGAGCCGGAGGAGGCCCTGACGGTTCGCGTGGTGGCCGAGCAGTTCGCGTGGAATGTCCACTATCCGGGTGGCGACGGTGTATTCGGCAGGGTCGACGTCGAGTTCATGGACCCCCAAACCAATCCCGTCGGCCTGGACTGGAGCGATCCCCACGCCGAGGACGATATTGTGACGGTCAATCGGCTGTACCTGCCCGTCAATCGTCCCGTCATCGTCCAGCTGTCCACCAAGGACGTGATCCACAGCTTCGGCCTGCCCCACATGAGGGTGAAGCAGGACGCCATCCCGGGCATGGCGATTCCGGTCTGGTTCAAGCCTACGGTTACGACGGCCGAGATGCGGCGGATCAAGGGCAAGCCCGACTTCGACTACGAGATCGCCTGCGCCCAACTGTGCGGAATCGGCCACTATCGCATGCGGGGCTTCGTGACCGTCCTGGAGGAGGACGAGTTCGAGGCCTGGCTGGCGGAGCAGGCTCCGGCCGTCGCGGACGAGGACGAGGAGGACGATTTCTGGGGTTAGTCTGCCGCGTCGGGCTTGCCATTGGATATGTCGGACCCGTCGGACTGGTCGGACCCGTCCGGGCACTGACCGATGGCCGCCGCCCGCCGATTACTTGCGACCGGCGGAAAAGATCTTGCCGACCGGCATTCGGGAGCGCAGTTCCTCGAGTTCCCTCGCGGTGACGCGGTCGGCGCCAATCCTTCGACAGTGAGCCTCCACCCGCTTGACCACCATGCCCCGGACGAACGCGGGGATCCGGCCGATCCGATCAAGTGCCTCCGCCGTCCACTCGAGGGTGGGTTCCGCCGCCTCGCCATACTCCAGAGCCGGCTTCAGCCGGCCCACCTCCTCCGACAGGCTGCCCGGCTGATGCCCGCAGAGTGGGTCTTCCTCGAGAAAGTCGCCGGTCATTCCGTAGGCTCTCGCGCGGCAACCTCCGCAGTGGCGGTTGAGTTCGCAGGCGCCGCAGCGACCGCCCAGTCGGTCGCGCCGTCGGATCGCCGTGAACAGCTCCGAGGATTTCCAGATCTCCGCCAGGTCGGTTTCTTGGAGGTTTCCGCCGAACAGGGGCAGGTAGGGGCAGGGCGTCACATCCCCGTTGGGACGAATTCCCAGGTACTGGGTTCCCGCGGGACAACCGCCGGCGCCCCCGGTGAAGGTCTTCAGAAAAGGGGATTCGGGGTCCCGCTCCAAGAGGGTCTTCACATGATGGGGAGCGCACTTGGCGTTGACCATCATTCGCCCGGCGTACAGTTTCCGGATGCGGGACAGGGCCTCGAGAGCCCCGTCATAGTCGGTCCGGTCCAGGTCCGACACGTACTGCCCCCGGCCCGTCTGCACCAGGAAGTAAAGATTCCACACCTTGGCGCCCATCTCGTTCTCGGCGAAGGCGGCGATCGCCTCCAACTCGGCAACGTTTTGGCGGGTAACGGTCGTCTGGACGATGAAGGGAAGCCCCTCCCGATGCAGGATCCGAGCCCCCTCGACGGTGTTCCTCCACGCCCCCCGCACGCGCCGGAACCGGTCGTGGGTCTCCGGGTCCAAGGCGTCGAGGGAGAGGGAGAGGCCCCGCACACCCTCGTTCTTAAGGACGCGAGCCAGATTCTCCGTAATGAGCACGCCGTTCGTCCCCACCACCATCCAGAGCTTTCGCCGGTGCCCATATCGGACGATCTCGAGAATGTCGCGTCGCAGCAGCGGTTCCCCGCCCGTCAGAATCGTGAGGCATTCCGGAGCGAAGGCGGTGATCTGATCGATGACCCGCCAGCACCCCTCGGTCGTCAACTCGCTCCGGTCCTGGAAGTTCTCCGAGGCGACCCGGGGTTTTCCGCCGGCGTCCAGGTAGCAATGCTCGCAGGCCAAGTTGCACCGGTAGGTGAGATTCCAGGAGATGACATAGGGACGGGAGAATGCCCGTGGATCCATTTCACTCTCTTGCCAAAGGTTCAACCTCTTTGCGCCTCGGGCTTCGGAGTTCGGAGTTCCGAGTTCAAAGTAGTTCCGGGTTCAAAAGTTCCGAGTTCAGAGTTCCGGGTTCAAATGAAGTTCACA
Source organism: uncultured Acidobacteriota bacterium (assembly GCA_964422565.1). Classification (GTDB taxonomy): domain Bacteria; phylum Acidobacteriota; class UBA6911; order RPQK01; family JAPXNP01; genus CAYRCA01. Next base: position 3,577 of record CAYRCA010000106.1, read on the forward strand.
TACCGAAGCGCTCCCGCGCCTCGTCCAGGACCTTTTCGTCGATCTCGCGATAACCCTGTTCTTTGGCGAAATGCTCGATCCCCTGCCGGGCCATGGGACGGATAAGCTCCGGAATATTCCGCAACCTGTCCCGGGCTTCCGGAGTCCAGACCGGTTGGTCCGGGGCCTCCCGATCCTCCATCTTCCGCACCAGATCCCCAAAGGGGCAGCCCGAGGCCTCGTCTTGAGCCCCGGTTTCGGTGCCGACTCCGATCCTCACTCCCAACGAATTCACAACCTCCGTTTCCCAGGGGTTGGTCAGCAGGCGGATCTGACGCGAGCAGAGGGGACAGCCATAGCGGACGGACAAGGAACCGCGGGGGTCGGGGGGCGCCGTTTCGACAAGCCTCATCTGTTCGTTACATTCGACGCAGAGAAATTTCATTTCGGTGCCTCCAGCAGGTCCAGCAGGGACCGACACATGGCGCCGATCGATTCCCCGCAACCCAGCCGGGAAAGATCGGAATGTTGTATGCCGCGGTCGCACGCCGCGGCCAGGTCGGGGTCGAAGGGGACGCTCCCCAGACGACGGAGAGGCAGTCCCTCCCCTTTGGACGACGGGAAAAGGGGGCGGATCGCCCGGCATCCGGGGCAGTAGTAGCCCCTCATATTCTCGATGTACCCGAGAACGTTGTCTCGACTGCGAGAGAGCGCTGAAACCGAGCGGGCAACCACCCCCTGGGAAAGCTCCGAGGGGAGCGTCACCAGAATGAAGTGGACGCGCGGATCGAGGAACTCGGCGAACTGCAGCGTTCTCTCGGAACCCGGGGGCAGGTCGAGAAGCAACGTATCATAGGGGCTCCAGTCGGCACCGCCCAGGATCTCGCCCAGGATGGAAAACTCCCGGGTTGCCCGCCAGACATAGGAATCCCCACCGGCCCGGCTGGGAAAATCGACCGCCTGAGGCTCGGGGAACAGAGCGCCGAAAGAGAGCAGGCCGAGGCCCGAGAGGGACCTTGGGACCACCAGTCCGGAAGGGCCGGGCACGGGAGGCCGGGCCTCCAGACCACCCAGCCTGGCCTGGGTGGGACCGTTGAAATCCGCGTCCAGGATGGCCGGCCGCAAACCGCGCGCCCGAAGTCCCAAGGCCAGAAGCATGGTCAGCGTGCTCTTGCCCACTCCGCCTTTTCCCGAGCCAACCGCGAGAAGGTGACGGAGGGGCTCCAGATTGAGGGCGATCCTCTCCCTCCGTTCGGTCACCTGACCAATGACGTCGGAGCCGCCATCTCCCGGAAGCTCGAAGTAGTCCTTCATTCTCGGCTATTCTCCAACAGGCGCCACCCTCTATCCCGGCCTCGCCACCGCCGCATAGCGGATATAGCGGCGACGCGGCTCAAAACCGAGAGACCGCGGCAGGGACGAACGGCCCGGCTCGGGCGCCAGCTTGCGAATCGCCAGGGGAAGATCGGAGACCTGGCGGCAGTAACGCAGCAGAAGGGAGAGCAGGACATGCTCCAGTTCTGGATTGCGGGCCTCGATCCTGAGGATCTCCCTCACCCCCCGCGCCGGCTGGTCCCAATAGAGGAGCCACGCCTCGATTCCGTCCGGCGATGCGATCGCCCAGCCCCGAATCCGTTCCCCTCGGTTGATCAGCGTGGCCGTATGCGTCTCCCAAGCCGGGTTCGAGTCGTCCCGCAGGAGTCCCAGTTCGCCCAACTCCCCCACAGTTACGGGAATGACGGCGTCCGCGGAGTCCAGGGGAGGCAGGGGGTTCCCCTCGACGAAGTCGACCAGTTCGGCCTCGCGGACGTAGCCCAGGGATTCCAGGAGGCCGTGGGTCGCGCGACAGTCCTCCGGAACCTCCATGACCAGTCGGGGGGGACCCAGAACGGCCAGCTTGTGGCTCAGAGAGGTGAGCATGTGCCTGCCATGGCCCTCCCTGACGGCGTCGGGCCGAATCCCCACCCGCGACACCAGCACCTCCTCGCTTCTCTTGGCCGCGATACAGACCCCCACGGGGGCGGACGACGCGCGGGCCACCATGCAGTTGCTGGGCCATAGGTCCAGTTCCCGCACCTCGGTCTGAAACGTCTCGAGATCCATCGGCGGAAGATCTGGGAAGTGGACGTCGTAGCATTCGTTGACCGCCCGGACCAGCAGCGGAATATCGTCGGGACGGCAGAACCGATACGCGACCATTCGTGAGCCTTTCTCCGGCCTGCGGATTCACTCCAGAAGCGTCTTTCTTCGCCGGGCCATTTCGGACATCCATCCCGTCTCATTGAGAGCGGGGGACCCACCGCCGCGACTCCCGTTCGCCCCGGGGCTCCGGCCCTCCGCCGCGTCGGGCCCGCCCTCTCCATTCGCGGGCCCTCCGGTGTCCGGCGGCGAAGCCGATCGCCCGGATTCCGACTCCCCGGGGGCGGGGAGATCTCCTCCGGCCGCCGACGCCTCCTTGGAAGCGCCGTACTGGCCGATCATCTCGGCCATCATGCGGCGGCCGATCTCCAGACCGTCCTCCACCACGGCCAGATCCACCTCCCTCAGATCCCTCTGGCGGACCAATTCCTCGATGCGCTCCTGCGTCTTATTCCTCATGAATCCGCCCGGCACCCGGAGGATTCGCTCAACCGCATCGGGGGTCCAGTCGAAATCGGAAATCAGCGGAGTCCCCTTGGAATCCCTGGCCACGATCCGCTTCTCGGCGGCCTCCCGCACGGTTGGAGGATCGGGGACCTCGGCCGGCTCCGGCGGGTCGACGAGGAACGATTTCCCGGTCTCCTCCGCGATGACGCTTCGGGCGAACTCGAGGCTGATCGTGCCGAGGCGGTTCATGCGGGCCTTCTTCTCGATCCGGGCCTTGCACCGCCGCATCTGGTACTTGTCGGCGATCGCATGGAGGGACCGCCGGGCCTCCTGGGTCCACCTCACCTTGCGGCCGTCGTAGGTGGTCTCCTCCTCCACCCCTCCCTCCATCCGCTCGATCTTCTCGATCATCTCCCGGGTGATCACCTCAAAATCCGTGCCTCCGCACACCGAGCAGCGGACGGGTTCGGGCACCTTGGCGGCCACGCCGCACTTCCCGCACAAAGACACGGGCTGGGACCGGGCCCGCTGCAGGGCCAGCTGTTCGGCCAGACCGGTGGTTGTCCGGGCCGTGTCCCGGGGCATGAACCGTTCCATCGCCTCGGTCACCCGGGCGTTGGTGATGCCGCTGTGACCCTTCTCCACCGCCAGCCTCAGGATAGCCGTGCGCGCGATGTTCCTCACCATGGAGGGTACCCGGGTCATTCTTTCCTCGGCCTCCGGCGTCCAATGGACGGCCTCCTCCGCTCGGAGGTCCAGTTCCGGATACTCGAGGCGCGTGGACAGGAGAATGTCGCAGGGTGAGAGCCGGAGAAGGTTTTCGGAGTTGCTGCCCAGACTCGTCTCCTCCTGGGAACTGTGGATCCCGATGCGCCCCACGATCAAGACCCAGGGTTCGGTCTTGCGGGCGTGGTCCAGGATCTTCTGAAAGCACTTGCCGTCCAACAGCGTGGTCCCGACCTCCAGGCCCTCGTCGCGAACCATCGCCTGGGCCACGTTCAAGTGAGACTGGTAGATCTCGGCCAGACCCGTGTCGATGATCTCCTCGTGGAGCTGGTTCTGCTCCTCGAAGCGAAAAACCTTGGAGGCCTTTTCCGTCAGGACGTCCACGATTCCCTTGAAGACCGCGTAGTGAAGGTACGGGTCGTACACGGCGATGAGCTCCAGTCGCTTGCCGAAGCGCCGCGCCAGCTCCACTCCGGTTCGCAGGGCGCCGAAGGACTGGGGGCTGCCGTCGAGGCCGACCAGGACGGTGTCGCGTTCCTCCTCGTCCCGCCGGGGCAGGTGTTTAACCACCCAGATGTCGGTCGGGCACTGGCGGGCGACGCGCTCGCACACGGAGCCGATCAGACTGTCCCGCACTTTGCCGATCCCGAGGGCCCCCAGCACCACCAGGTCGTAGCCGGAAGCCTCGATCTCCCGGATCAGCTCGGTGGAATGTTTGCCGTCCATCATCTTCCGGTCGCAGCTGAGCCCCGCTTCCCGGCATTTTCGGTCCATGTCCTCCAGGTAACAGTCGGAGATCAGCTCCAGCCCCATGGTGATCAGGCTGTCATGGATCTTCCGCTGGCGTTCCAATTCCTGTTCCTCGAGGTACTCCTCCGGAAGCGTGTACTCCATCTGTTTGAATCGGTAGTCATGCATCCGGGCCGCGTAGACGTGACAGCCCGCGAGGGTCGAGTGGAAGCGCCGGCCCAACTCGACGGCACACTCCACGGCGCGATTGGAGTGGGGGGAGTTGTCCACCGGGACGAAGATGGTTCGGTACATCTCCTTGGGGGCGGCTGGACCGACCCCGCCTTGGAGCTGCGGTATCGTACTCATCAAATCTTCTCCTGTTGGTTGGGAGGTGGATACTGATTCCCGGGTGAGTACCTCCGCCTCACCACGAAAACGACAAGCACCAGGCTTGCCAGAACCACCAGAAAGTTGGTCGCCATGGGAGCGTAGGGAGAAGGCTTCTCCATCGGCTCCAGGTAGAGATGGAACCAGCCCGTCAGTCCGCGCCGGTTCCCCCGCTCCCGGTTCGATCCGTCCCAGACCGAGAACGCGATCGGCACGAACTCCGCCTCGGCGAAAGAGATGCTCCGGACGGAGCTTCTGCGCCGTTTGAAGACGGCGCTCCAGCGACCCTCCCGGAACTCGGTCCGGACCTCGAACCGCTCCCCGTCACCCGATTCGATGGAATCGCTTCCCCGGGCGACGAGAAGCTGCGGCCGGGGATCGGCGAGGTCGACGAACCAGAGCTCGACGCCATTCCGGCTGTCGCCGAAGACAAAATAGGGTCGCTCGAATCCCCTGGGGAAACGCTGAGGAAACTGGATGGCCACAGCGTCGGAAAACGCGGCCTCCCCGACCGCCGGGGCCGGAGACTCCACCTCGAATACATCCGTCGAGTCGTCCCCGCCCATCCCCCAGAAATCATCCGGATCAGCCTGGGCCGCCCGGGGGACACGCTCGGCTTCCTCCTCCTCGACGGGATCAAAAGGCGGCACCGGCATCGTCGGGCTGTTGCTTGCGGAGACATCGGCCCGCATGTCGTCCCACTGGAGAAGGAGAGCGATCGATTCGAAATCGTAGACGGCCCGCGCCTCGATGGCGGTGACCGAGGGATAGAAGTTTCTCCCCGGTTCCATGATCTGCCCGACGACGGGGAAGCGGGCCATCGGCGCCCCCTCGAAAAGGTCGACCCCTCTTTCCAGATCGACGAGCCCGGCCAGGGGAATCGCCCTGAGGAGGGAGGAATAGTTGGGTTCCGGAGCCTCCGAGAGGGAGTAGATGTAATCCACCAGGGGCCAGCGGTCCTCGGAGGGGAGGGCTCCCTCGTCCTCGAAGGAGGGCATGGGGGTTCCGTTGAATCCGGTCATCATCGTCCGGTAGATATCCCTCCGGTCGGCGCCCGCGCGAAAAGTCCAGGGCCGCGTGAGATTGGCCGATCGGAGGTGATAGTCCCAGTCGTCCGCGAGGGTGGGGGCAGAGGGACCGTCTCCTCGACCGGTGTTGCCGTGGCACTGGGCACAGCCCAGATAATCGTAGACCTCTTTTCCGCGCCGGATCGAGTCCTCGGTCAGACGGGGGGGGCGGGGAACGGGGATGGCCTCCACCTCGGCCCTCTCCCCGGCGAAGCCCGGATAAAAGGTCTTGAGGTAGTCCACCAGAACCGTCAACTGACGCTCCCTGAGTTCGGGGAAGCCCGGCATGGCCGTATAGGGCATCCCCCGCCGGATGACGCGCTTGAGGTCTTCGTCGGTGGGAAGCTGCCCCGTCGGGGTGGAGCGGACCTTGAAGAGGCCCCGGGTGA
>CAYRCA010000106.1:9452-10708 GCA_964422565.1 uncultured Acidobacteriota bacterium
CGTCGTGAAGTCCCGGGGCCTCGGCTTCTGATACGGCGCCGCCACTCCCCGACCGTCGCCCTCATCTCCGTGACACTGGGCGCAGTACTTCTCGTAGAGCAGTCGACCCTCCCGCCGCTCCTCCTCCGTCCCGAGTCCTTGGCCGGTCGCCGGGCCGACGGGAACAAGAACGCAGAACAGTATGGCGAGGCTCACCCGGCGGATCATTCCTGGTGCACCTCCAGCGCCCGGGGCCTCTGTTCCGTAAATTCGTACAGGAAGAGAATCACTTCCCACATTTCATCCTCGGTCAGGAATTTCTCCCACGCCGGCATCGAAGAGTCCCACGGCGTCCCCTCGTCGGGCAGACCCGGTGCCCCCTTGGCGATCCTCCAGAAAAGAAACGACTCGGTGAGCTGGGGAATGGTGCCCGAGTCGGCGAAGTTTGTCGGCAGAGGATGGAGTCCGTAAGCGAAGAGGCCCGCGCCGGTCATGGTGTCGCCGTGGCAAAAGAAGCAGTTCCTGTAATAGACATCCCGGCCGCGATTCACTCGACGTCGGAACTCCTCGGGGTCGGACACTTCCAGTCGGCGAAAGGGATTGGCCAGAAAATTGAGATCATAAGCCTGGTCGTGGACAGTGATCTGATCGGGGTTGGCCGGGTGAACGGCACGCGACGTGAGAGGGGCGGTCACCGGCGCCGTCATCCGCATGTAGACTCCGGCCGCCGCCAGACAGGGCAAGAGAAGGACCACCGCCGCCAGCGGCAGCGAGTAGCGCTGGTTGGTCGCGAATTCGATCACCGGCCCGCGCGCTTCCCGGAAGCGTTCCTCGTCGGCGGTGACGTAAACCAGCAGAGAGCCCGTGACCACGGCCATGTACAGCCGAACGACCGACTGGGGGATGGGAACGACGAAGCCGTACTGAAGGCCAATGTAGAGGGCCAGCCACCAGGCGACCACCCAAGTGAGGATGCCGACCCTCCTCCAGTGGAGAAAGAGCATTATGCCGACGATGGGGAGAAGAATGTACAGGTTCATGGGCTCCCTCTCCGTGCGGAAAGAAAGACAACCATTTTGCGCAGTTCCTCAATCGTGGCTCTGCGCTGGAAATTGGCATCCTGGTGGGCTCCCGTCTCCCGCAGAAGCGTCGCGAGAATGTCGGTCTCACTCATGCGGTCGCCCACATCGAAGAGGCTTGGGCCCTCCAGTTCGCCCGGGCTGTCAATGTGGTGGCAACTTCCGCAATCGAACCTCTCCAGCAGGGCTCTTTCGTCC
>CAYRCA010000107.1:0-10532 GCA_964422565.1 uncultured Acidobacteriota bacterium
CACCGCCCGGCCGCCTCCGGGTCCGCCAGCCCCGTCACCCGGGTCAGCGGCCACGGTTGCGGCTCGGACTTGGCGGCCCGCGCCCAGGCCGAACTCCAGACCCAGTCCTCGGGGCGTTCCGCCAGACAGGCGGCCACCGGATTGAACTCGACGTAGTGCAGGCAGGCCAACACAGCCTCCCGACTCAGCAGCGAGGACTTGAAGCGTCCGTCCCACAGCGGTCCCCGCCGATCGTTCATCTTGTTGAACTCGCGGGTGAAGCGGCTCTGGAGGTCTTTCATGAAGGCCGACAGGTCGAAGAGGCGGTCGTTGAAGCGTTGCCACTGCTGTTCGGTGCGGGGCCGGTCCCGGGCCCGGGGCCACAGCAGCGCGGCGCGCCGCTCCAGCTCCTCGCGGCTGAGCTGAACCGCCTTGCGCACCAGCAGAAGGAGGTGATAATGCGTGCCCATGAGGCAGTGGCCGACCAGCTCGACGCAGTAGACCTTCAGCAGAAAGCCGAGGATTTCGAAGAAGAGCAGTTGCGCCTTGAGGTCGAGGAGGGGTCGCCAGTCGAGGGACCCGTTGACCCGGTTGTAGACGTGGTAGAAGGAGTCTTCGGCGGAAGACTTGATGCGCGATCGTCGTGCCACGGGGCCTCCTTTCGAGGAGGGGAGGCGCGGGCGCCGTCCGTTTCGCCCGTTCGCCTCAATCCGCTCCTCACCCATAAAGAACGTCCGAGACGCGAAATCTACGGAAGAATCCTCGAAGATCGGCCCGCGATGGTGGCGATGGCGGGGATGGCCGATGGCGGGGACAGGTCACACATCACGGGTCACACATCACGGGTCACACATCACGGGTCACACATCACGGAGTTCCCGGCGCGGATCGCGCTCCCGCCGACGGCGGATTCGGCACCAATCGCCTCCGAGACGTGCCAAGCCCCCTCGCGAGAGTCGGGAACCGTCCCGGCTCCGCATGGGAAGGGTCGCGTCCTTCATGGGTGTACGTGGGTCGGGTCCCGTCGACCCGGATGCGAAGGAGCTTTCGCGACTTTATGCGGCGAGCGCGGCCTCCCCGGGAGACGGAGCGGGTCGAGCGAGCACCATTGGCCGTCGGCCCAGAGGATGGGAGGCGGTCCGGCTCTTCGCGGCGTCTTAAAGAACGTCCGAGACGCGAAATCTACGGAAAAATCCTCGAAGATCGGCTCGCGAACAAAGCGGCGCCGCCAAGAAAGCGGGGACAGGTCTCGCGGCGAAGAGGGACAGGCACCACGCCAGGCGCCACGCCGGTGGCACCCCGCCAAGACGGGGGACAGGTGACACGACGGGACAGCCAAGACGACGGGACAGGTGACACGACGGTGGCACCCCACGGAGTTCCTCGAGGTCGCGCCGTTCGGTCCGGGCCAGTTCGGAATTCTCGATGCAGTCGGGATCCAACGGGGCCGATCGATCCGGTCCCCCGGCCCAAGACGGTCCCCCGGTCCAAGACGGCGGATCTTGGCGATTCCCGCAGGCGGCGACCACCGCGGGATCGACCGTCGTGGAAAGTAGCCTGTTGACCGAAAGGTCGGATGCACCGGTGGCCGATTCGCAAGCGAAGGCTTATGCTGAGAAAGCTGGAGGGTTGCCGTATGCGGTGTCTTCGAAGGCTTTGGTCGTCGCTCGTAGTCCTTGGCATCCTGCCTTGCGCCGTTTCACTCGGCCAACAGCCTCTTCCCACCCATGCCGAATCTCTCGCCAAGTGGCGGGAAATGCGGTTTGGGATGTTCATCCCTTGGGGACCGGTCAGCCTGGCCGGAACCGAAATCGGATGGTCACGGGGGAGAGAAATCCCGGAAGCGGAGTACGATCAACTGTACAAGCGTTTCAATCCTTCCCGCTTCGACGCGGAGGAATGGGTCCGAACCGCCCGGGACGCCGGGATGAGGTACCTCGTCATCACGTCCAAACACCACGACGGCTTCGCCCTCTGGGACTCGAAGGTGTCCGATTACGACATCATGGCGTCGCCCTTCGGAAGGGATGTCCTGCGGGAACTCTCCACCGCATGTCGGAAATATGGGATCCAGTTCTCAACCTACTACTCGATCTGCGACTGGCGTCACCCCGATTACCCTTTGGGAAGTCCCGGCGGCAAGACCCGCAAGCCCGACCCGAACATGCACCGGTACATCGGCTTCATGAAGGCCCAATTGCGGGAGATTGTCGAAGGCTATGGTCCGCTTGGGGTCCTGTGGTTCGATGGAGAGTGGGAGGACCCCTGGACCCATGAAATGGGCCTCGACCTTTACGGCTACGTACGTTCGCTGCAGCCGGATATCCTCATCAATAATCGGGTGGACAAGGGAAGAAGGGGGATGGGGGAATCACCATCTCCAGCCGGTTCGCGGGCGATTACGACACTCCGGAGCAGGAAGTCGGCAAGTTCAACACCGAACGCCCTTGGGAGACCTGCATGACCTTTGGCACACAGTGGGCTTGGAAGCCGGAGGATGAACTGAAGTCAGCGGTCCAGAGCATTCGAACTCTGCTGCAGGTTGTCGGCGGAGATGGAAACTTCCTTTTCAACGTCGGCCCGATGCCGGATGGCCGGATCGAACCTCGTCAGGCGGAGAGGCTCAGGGAAATCGGGTCCTGGCTGGAGGAATTCGGAGAGGGGGTCTACGGGACGCGGGGAGGCCCCTTCCGGCCGGGAGAGTGGGGGGCGTCTACGTCCAAGGGTAAGCACATTTATCTCTACATTTGGAATTGGGGGCCCGATGGACGCCTCGGTCTTCCGGCGCCTTCCGGCAAAGTCGTCGGGTATGATCTCCTGAGCCGCGCTCCGGTTGAAGTAGCGATCTCAACTCAGGGGATCCGTCTCGTTCCGGGCCCAGGGGCTCCCGACGAAGTCGCCTCGGTCATCCGGCTGACGCTCGAATGAGTGACCCCGGGCCGTCCGCTTTCTGCGGGGACAGGTCGCGCCGGGAGTCGCTTTCCTCTTTCTAGCTATAGCTACTCGGCCGCCGGTTATGCCGAGGCCTGTGGGTAAATGGTTGTCAATGAGGGCGTTCCCTTGGATTCGGCCCCGGAAACCAGCGACTGGTGGGTGGATGGACTGTACATGGGAGTGCGGCTCGGGGAGCCCCATGCCTTGTCGGGCGGATAGGCGAGATAGGCGACCTTTGCCACATCCGGCGCCGCTCTTGATAATTTTGCAGATATTCTGCATCTATCACCGGGAGGAAGAAATGAGAGAGTGCGGAATCACGCTGTTGATAGCAGGCGCCTCCGCCTTATTTTTGGCCTGTGCTGGGCGCCCTCACGTCAGATCAGTGCCGTTCGGCAGCTTCCCGTCTCAGCCTCCGGATCACGAGGTAAGGCTGTACAGCACCAAGATGCCCGAATGCCCCTACGAAGAGGTCGGGCTTGTCAGCGGCAAGCGAAGGGGCCTGGGGGCATCGGACGAACAGGTTCTCGCGGCGGTGATCCGTCAAGCCCGGAAGATGGGCGGCGATGCCATAGTGGGAATTGGACAGGTGAGGCATGTGAGTGGCGGCGGGCAATCGGTCAGCGTCGACACACTGCCTCTGTCGGGCACCGTAGTGCGCTTTACGGACCCGCACTGTCGCTACTGAAACCGATAAGCACAGGGGCCGCCCGGAGCCGAAACGGGCTGGTGACTCGGGCATAGGCTCGTTTAGAGGCTCGTGGGGTGCCCGCCCGTTCGCCCTCGCCCCCTCGCCCTCCTTCTTCTGCGATTGATCGCATTGACCCGGATCGGCGGGAGTATGCTCGGCCTACTGAAACCTCGGACTCTGACCTCGGCTTCGGAACGATGATCGGGCGGGGTGTCCGACCCTCGGTTCCGAAGGTCGACGTCACCCGAAAGGAGGGTTCGACCATGCCCACCTACATCACTCTTTATCGTTTCACCGATCAGGGAATCCGGGACGTCCGGAACAGCCCGGCCCGGATCGCCGCCGCCAGGCAGGCAGCCGAGAAGGCCGGAGGCAAGGTCAAAGGAGTGTACGTCACGATGGGTGGCTACGACCTGGTCGCAATCTCGGAAGCGCCAAGCGACGAGATGGCGGCCGCGTTCGTGCTGGCCCAAGGCTCCCTCGGCAATGTGACCACCCAGACCATGCGGGCGTTTACGGAGGACGAGTTCGGGAAGATCGTGGAGAACCTCCCGAAACTGTAACCGCGGGGATTCCCGAGAGAGAGAGAGACGGAGAACTTCCGCCGGGGGTTGGCCCGGATGGACGGCGGGAGAACCGTTGCCTCCCTGTCCGCCGGCCCGCTGTTCCGGTAACCGGGCGCTCAAGTTGTGTCCGACGGCCGCGTCTGCGTGGGGCCGCGGGGCCGCGAGCGCGGTCGACCGTTTCCGGACTCCGTGATATGCTTTGCCACCCGATGGCCTCCGTAACCCGTCGACGTTTCATGAAGACCGTCGCCGTGCTTCCGGCGGCTCCCTTTGTGAGCCGACTGGGTGTTCTCCGAGGGACCTCCGACTTCGATCCGGACTTCGCTTCGGCTTTTGAAGCCGGCGGAGCCGTCCGATCGGGGCGCGTTTCCTCGCGTGAGCTCACCGAACACGTCTTCGCGAGAATCCGCGAGCACAATCCGAAGATCAACGGCTTCATCACGCTCCTGGAGGAGGATGCGTACCGCCGCGCAACGCAGGCCGACGAAGAGTTGGCGCGGGGAAAGAACCGGGGAGCGCTCCACGGCGTTCCCGTCGTGATCAAGGATTCCTTCGAAACCGCCGGATCGCGAACCACGTCGGGAGCAAGACGGCTCCAGGACCATATCCCCGCCCGGGACGCCGAGGCCGTGTCTCGTTTGCGGCGCTCGGGAGCGATCGTGGTCGGAAAGACCAACCTGCCCGAATTCGCCGGGGATTGGCAGTCCCACAACGAGATCGTCGGTACGACGAGAAATCCCTGGGACCCGAGCCGAACCCCCGGCGGGTCGACGGGCGGCGGCGCCGCCGCTTTGGCCGCGGGTCTCGGATTCCTCGAACTGGGAAGCGACATCGGAGGCTCGATCCGGATTCCGTCGCATTTCTGCGGGGTCTACGGCTTGAAACCGACCCTCAACGTCGTGCCGATGCGAGGCCACATTCCACCTCCGCCGGGAGAGCGGGGAGCCGTCTCGGACCTGGGAGTGGCCGGCCCGATGGCGCGCGCGGCGACCGACCTCCGTCTGGCACTTGAAATCCTGGGGGGACCGGATCCGGAGGAGACCGTGGCCTATCGGTGGTCTCTGCCGGCCCCTCGCAGAGCCGGGCTGGGGGATTACCGGATCGGCTACGTCCTCGATCATCCCCTCTGTCCGGTCAGCCCGGAGATTCGTCCCGTTCTGTCGGGTGTTGTGGATTCCCTCGGGAAGGCGGGCGCCCGACTCCGGGAGGGGTGGCCTCCGGATTACGATCCGCACTTCGCCTACGATGTCTATCGACGGCTGATGTACCCCTACTTCCCCTTGAGCGGGGAGCAGTTGGCTTGGATCCGTCGCGAGAAGGAAGGACCTCTGAAGGATTACGCGCGAATCTACCTGGAACTGGAAACCTACACGCACGACGAGTGGTTGAGGCAGACTTCGCTGCGGCTCGAGCAGCGGGACCTCTGGCGGAAGTACTTCGAGGATTTTGACGTCTTCCTGCTGCCCGTATCCTTCCTTCCGGCGTTTCCGCATTTGCACGAGGGGACCTTTCTCGATCGAACGCTGGAGACGCCGGCGGGTCCGCGGGTCTATCTGGACATGCTTTTCTGGGGGACGTTCGCCACGCTTTCCGGATGCCCGGCCGTTGTTGCGCCCGTGGGTCGCACCGCCGCCGGACTGCCCGTGGGCCTTCAGATCATGGGCCCCTACCTGGAGGATGCGACGCCGATCGATGTGGCCGGCCGCCTTGCCGACCTCGTTGGAGGGTTCGAGGCCCCCTTGGGCTATCGGGCGTAGTTCTCCCCGGCGATCCAGAGGCGAGACGGCGCCGCTATGTTCGTCGCCCTTTCGGTATGTTCGTCGCCCCTGAAGAGCGGCGGCAGGTTCATCTTTCGAGGCCGGAGAAGGCTTCCCTCAGGCCGGAAGCATTCCCGTCCAGAGCTGCATCCGTTCGGCGATCAGATCGCCCGTCACGCCCCGAACCACTCCCGCGCCCTCGAGGTGGAGCACCGCCCGGGTCATGTGGGTCTCCCATTCGGGGCTCGCCACCAGCGCGTCCAGCCTGGCGGACTCGCCGCGAATCAGGAAGAACCCGTTCAGGTCCCCCCCGTGGCTATTCAGGAGCACGGTGTCGAACGATTCGATTCCTCCGCCGCGCTCGAGCCCCCGCAGATAACCCACGAATTCCTGGAAATGTTCGGAGCTCATTCGCTCCCGCCCCGGAATGGGACGATTCCAACCGAAGAGTATGACGTTGGAGGCCATGTCTTTGTTCTCCTTCCCCAGCGCGAGAGACCCTTGAGGACAGCGGCAAAATGCCGCTCGGGAAACGGCGCTTCCGGGTGCCGCCGTCCTCTCCTTCTTGGGGGAGGCCCCCTCGCCGCGGCACCGTTTGCGCGGAGCCGCCGTCGCCAATACGAATGGATCTTCGCTGGGTGAGCAGATTCTAAGTCCTGAAGTGAAAACTGTAAAGGGGCTTCTTGGAAGGGCTGGAAGGGCCGCGAGGATGCCAACACGAGACTGGCAAGGACCGACGCCGGGGACGACGCCGGGGACTTGCCGTATCGCGCGCTTCCTGTCACCCTTGCGGTCAGGAGGGGACATGGGCAAGGCACCTTCCCGAAGAAGCTTCCTCAGGAGTGCGGGCCTGGCGCTCGCCCCGGCTCTGATTCCCGCTTCGGCGCTGGGCCGCGGAGGATGGGCCGCTCCGGCCGACCGGATCACCTTCGGCCTGATCGGGTGTGGAAGTCACGGCTTGGGCTGGAACCTGGATCAGGTGTTCCGGCAGCGGGACGCCCGGGTTGTCGCGGTTTGCGACGTGGACAGCTCCCATCGGGAGGCCGCTCGCGTCAAGGTAGACGAGTTCTACGCCCGGGAGTCCGGCGGCGCTTCCGGAGGCTGTGCCGCTTTCGAGGACTTCCGCGAACTGATCGACCGTGCGGACATCGATGCGGTGATGAACTGCACCCCGGACCACTGGCACGTGATTCCGGCGATCATGGCGGCCCGGGCGGGCAAGGACGTCATGTGCGAGAAGCCGCTGACGCTCACTGTTCGGGAGGGGATTGTCCTTCGACGCGTGATCGAAGAGACCGGCCGGATCTTCCAGACCGCCTCCGAAAATCGATCCATCGATTCCCATCTGAGGATGTGCGAACTGGTCCGCAACGGCGTCGTCGGCCGATTGCGGCACATTCGGGTGTCGCTGCCTTCCGGAAACGAGGCTCGGGGTGAAAACTTCTTGGACCGGGACGAGCGTCCCGTACCGGAGGGATTCAACTACGACCTCTGGCTGGGTCGGGCCCCCGTCGCCCCCTATGTTCCCGCGCGATGTCACGGAAGCTTCCGCTGGATCCGGGACTACTCCGGGGGGCGGCTGACCGATTGGGGCGCCCACCTGCTTGATCTGGCGCAGTGGGCGAACGACACCGAGCATACCGGTCCCGTGGAGGTCGAGGGAGAGGGAAAGTATCCCCCCCAGGGATCCCTTTTCAACACCGCGTACGAGTTTCGTCTTCTCTATCGATACTCCAACGGGGTGAGTATGGAGGTGGTCAGCGAGGGTCCGGGGATCCGCTTCGAGGGAACGGACGGGTGGATCGGCTGCGAAGGCTGGCGCGGTCCGTTGGAGGCGTCCTCGACCGCCATCCTGGAGGAGGAGATCGGGCCCGACGGCGTGCGGCTGCGTCGGCCCGGCGAAATCGTCCGTCGGGACGACCACTGGAGGGGAGGAGAGCACCGCGATTTCCTGGATGGCGTAAAGACCCGCCGGCCGTGTTACGCGCCGGTCGAGATCGGGCATCGGACCATCACCATCGCCCACATCGGCAACATCGCCATGGAACTCGGTCGGAAGCTGGGTTGGGACCCCGTCGCGGAACGGTTCGTCGACGATTCGGCGGCCGACGCGCTGCTCTCCCGGCCGCGGCGCGAGCCCTGGAACATCGACCGGATCGCAGGCTTGGATTGAAAGGGTGACCGTACCGCCCGGTCGTACGACTGTGTCCGGGTTCAAGACAACGAGACTTGGAGCCGGTTGGAAGGGTTGGTAACTCGTGTATACTTTCGATCTCGACGGGTCTGGCGCGGCGCCCCGAAGAGTGCCTTCGGACCCGCCGGCGAGGTCGATATGGTCCGGCTGGCCATCGGCGGGTCGCCGATGCATGTGCGCGGGGCTGTCAGGGGGAACTGAGCGATGTGGATCGCAGGGGTGCTTGCCCTCCTTCTCGTTGTTCTGGTCGCGTTTGAATATCGCCTGCGGAAGCCCGATCTGCTGGTGCTTTACGAGGCCGACGGGACGATCCGTCTTCGGCGGCGTGCCGTGTATCCCCGACACCTCAGCCTCGCGCTGCCCGGCACAATCCGTCAGATCGAGCTGAAAGTCGACGGGATCGCCAGCGGTGGACTCCAGGTGAGGACGACGCTCGCCGTGACGGTGACCCCTTCCCGAGAGAACCTCGCCGATCTCGTCCGAGCGGGTGGATGGCGGGCGGACGCGGTGGCGAAGGCGGCGCGGGAGTTCGAGACCGTGATCCAGGGAATCGTCAAGGCGTTGGCCGAAAAGCATCCGATCGAGGAACTGTCCTCCGAGAAGCTCCGCGCCCACCTGTCCGCAAGCCTTGGCGACAGCGCGCCGAAGTTTGGTCTGGAAGTCGTTTCGGTTACCGTCCAATCCGTGGACGCCGCCGACGATTCGATCGCCGAGGCCCTCCGGCAACGCGAGTCCGCGAGAATTCTGGAGCGGACCGAGACGCTCAGACAGAAAGCGCGCGTGGCAACGGCGCAGGCCAAGCTCGAGGCTGACGAGCGGATTGCTCTCTCCGAGCACGAGTTGGAGCTGAAGAAGTACGAGCTCAAGCAGTCCGAGTTTGAGAGGGAGGCCCTCCTGGCGGAGAAACGCACCGAGGACGAGCTGAAACGGAGCCGGATGAGGCTTGCCTACGAGAAGGAGGAGATGGCTCTCCTGAAGGGCAGTCCCGAACTGCTTCTGTTGAGCCCGCAGGCCGCCCGTCTCGCCGAGGCCAGCCAGGCTCTGAGGAACGCCCGCACCGTTGTTTCGCTGGGGCCTTCGGAGACCGACTTGGCGGCCGGGCTGTCGCGTGTGTTTCAACGGTTCCTCGATCTGGTGATGGAGGCGGACAAGCCGCGGTTGAAGACCGACGGAGAAGGCGCCGACGCCTAGAGGCCGAGGGGCCCGGAAACCATCGTGACGGTGTTCTGACCCGCCATGGATGAGACTCAGGCGATTTCCAGCAATTTTCCGCGGACCGGGAGCCGGTCGGATCCTTCCGTGAGGTCTCTTCCCGAGGCCTTTTCCATCCGTCCCGCCAAAGGCGCGGTAGTGTCGGAAATCAGCGAGGCCACCGCATCCTCGCCGGTACCTCCCGAGGAGCGGCTGAACTTCCACATCGGAAACCCGGTTCAGGACGTTCGTCTCCTGGAGATGTACGTTCGCATCGCGCTCGGTTTGCGGACCCGGAATTGCGCCGCCTCGTCCGATCTCGCTGCGGCCCTTCACACTGAGTTGGGGTGGGATCCGGAGGACCGTGTTGGAATCGAATTCCTGCTGGATTCGGTCCGCCGAAGTGTCGCCTATCTTCCGAGGGGAGGATTCCCGAGGCACAAGCCTGGTGAGCTCATCCGGCTTTTCTCCGAATGGCTGAACCAAGAACCGGAACCCTTGGCCTACGACTTCGGAGAGACCACGGGAAGGCGCGAGGTGATCCTCGCCTCGGGTGGAGTCGCCGAGGCGCTGAGGGTGTTCCTTCACGCTTTGGCGGCCCGCCTGAGACATCTTCCGGCGTACATCTTCCGCCACGGCATCGACCTTCCGCCGCATCTTTACCAATTCGAGGGATTGCGATATCGATCGCTGCCCGAGGACGAGCGCGACGCCGTGGAGGAGTTGGGAAGGGCTCTTGCGCGGAATCGTGGGCACCCGTGTTTTCTCCTGCTGGGTCGGCCTCTGCTGGAGGAGACCAGGCGAGCGCTGCGCTGGACCAGCCGCGACGGCTCTTTGTTCATCGTCGAGGCCAGCGACGCTCCGAATCGCGAGTCGGTGGCCCGCGAGGCGGGGATGATGGACCGCACGCTGCGCTTCCTCACTCCAGCCGTCCTGGCGCCGTCCCTGGGGCGTCTCTCCACCGTGTTCATCGCCGGATTCCACGAGTTCATCGCGATTATCGAGGCGATGCATTTTCAGTTGAAGGGGACCCCATCGGCTTCCGAGATCGAGCTGATGACGTACCTTCTCAGGCGGCAACCGCCCGCGCGGCCTGTCCCGGCGGTTCCGGAGGAAACGCTGCATCGTGAAACGGCTCCGAGCCTGCCGGCGGTTCAGCATGCCGCGAGCTCGGTCTTGGACGGAATCGGCACCCGGGTTGGCCGGGCCGCGATCGCACG
>CAYRCA010000108.1:0-10466 GCA_964422565.1 uncultured Acidobacteriota bacterium
GCGGCTTCGCCGTGGTGGCCGCGGCTCCCCCTGCGCCTCGCTCACAGTCCGTTGCGCCTCCCGAGCCGCCCCCGCCACCGGAGCCGTAGTGCCGCTTTTGTGTTCCGTTGTCGGCCCCGGCCCCTGAGAGTCGTTCGTTCTGATCGAACCGACGGCAGTCGGCGTCTACGCCTCGGACATCCACGGGTCTACGGTCTTACTTATTCGACCGTCCGATCAACCAAGGCACTGCCGGGAAGCGGTCGCCCGGCTCGGTGCCGCGCCCGCCGGCCGGCGATGCCTGGGGCACCCCGTTCGACTTTTGGGCGACCTGGTGTGGCCCGTGCGCGAGGGCGATGCCGGCCCTTCAGGCCTGGAGTCCTTTGTCTCACTGCTCCCGGGCAGACGAGAAGCACGGATTCTCGATCTCGGCTGCGGCAGTGGACGGCACCTGATCGCCCTTGCAGGCTCTGGATTCGAGGTGGTCGGCGTCGACGCCTCAAGCATCGGTCTGTTCAGGACTAAACTGAAACTGAAAGAGTTGCGGCTGAAGGCGCAGCTGGCTCTTTGCGGGTTGAACCGGCTTCCTTACCCGAACGGTTATTGTGACGGTGTGGTGAGCGCCCAAGTGATCCACCACGACAGACGATCTGGAATTCGGATGACTGCCGAGGAGATCTCCCGGGTTACCAGAACGTTCGGGTTGATCTGGATCACCGTTCCGGTTTCCTAAGAATGAACCGAGTTCCCGTCACGAAGAGATCGAACCCGGCACCTTTGTCCCGCTGGACGGACCCGAGAAGGGCTTGCCTCACCACGACTTCCATGAAGATGAGATTCCGGGCCTCTTTCCGGGCTTCGAAGTACTCAGGCTCGAAGTCGACCCCTTCAATCACTACTCCTTACTGGCCCGAAAAAGGTAGAGCTGAACCAAACGAGGTCCGTCGCCAGGCGCAGCGCCGTGGGCCTCCGCTGGTTCGCGGACGCCATTGGCAGGTCGAGATCGAATCGAGGACGACGCTCCGGACTCTCCTTGGAGGACAGCCTGTGGGTGCGGTGCTGCTTCGACGACCGCACCGGTTCCGCGATCCCGCTGCATCGCCCGACTGCGGCCGCCGCTGGGCAGCGGCCGCTTCACACGCCGGAGGGGCGCAGGGCGCCGACGAGCACGCTAACGAAATCCGCACAGGCGCGAACGTCCAGTTCCGCGTTGAACGCCTTTTGAAGCTCGATTCCTGCGAGGAACCCGACGATCGTCGCTGCGGCGGCCGAGGGATCGACGTCGCCGCGTAATCTGCCCGCTTTCCTTTCCGCGGCGAGGTAATCGCTGATCGGGATGCGGAGCGCGTCCAGGCCATCGGAGACGACGCTGCGCATGGCCGCATTGTCGAGTGCTTCGCCCCAGATCTTCACATCCAGCCGGACGGCATTCTCCATTCCGTCCATATCGAGGAGGCCCATGACGCGGCTGACCATCGCCGCCAGCGCCTCGACTCCGCCTCCACTGTCCAGGAGCTCAAGCGCGTCTTGCTTTTGTTCGCGGCCCAATGCCGCCAGCGCCTCGACCAACGACTCCTTGCCGTCGAAGTAGCGGTACAGCGCGCCGACGGACAATCCCGCCTCGTCGGCCACGTCGACCATCGTGGTTTGATGAATCCCGCGTTTGGCGAAGCACCGGTGTGCGGCGGAGAGAATCTGGCGCCTGCGGGCGTCGAGATAGGCTTCAGGAACGCGCGGCATGGGCGGTCCTCCTTGATAAATGAATTTCAATTCACTATAATGAACTACAATTCATTATAAGGTCCGGTTCCCCTCTGGCGCAACCGGCCGGACAGGAGGGTACGACATGCTTCCGAACTCGTTTCTCATGCCGTGGTTGGGAGCCGCGCTGCTGACGACGCAACTGGAGCCATTCATCGAATCGACACGCGAATCGTGGGGAATACCCGGGCTCGCGGTCGCCGTGGTCTCCGGCGAGGAGTTGCTGCTCGCGCGCGGTTACGGAGTCCGGCGGGCCGGCGCCACGGAACCGGTGGACGCGCACACGCTGTTTGCGATCGGATCGACGACGAAGGCGTTCACGGCGACGGCCGTCGCGATGTTGGTGGACGACCGCCTGATTTCGTGGGACGACCGCGTCGCAGGCCTGGTTCCCGGATTCTCGCTGAAAAACCGGTGCTCGACGGGAGCGATCACGATCCGCGATGCGCTCGCGCATCGGAGCGGCCTGCCGATGGCGAACCTGATGTGGTTGAGCGGTTTGCACGACTCCGAAGCCCTGATCGGGCGGCTTCGGCATCTCGAGCCCGTGTCGGGACTCCGCGAATCGTTCACGTACCAGAACGTGCTGTACCTTGCGACCGGTCGGATCATCGAGGCGGTGACCGGCCATTCCTGGGAGGCATTCGTAACCGGCAGGATACTGCGGCCGCTGGGCATGGCGGGAACCCGCGTGAACCATGAGGACACGCGCGCAGCGGCGAACATCGCCGCACCCCATATCATGGAAGGCGGCGCGATCCGCGCCGTGCCGTACCGCGACATCGATGCGATCGGCCCGGCGGGGTCGATGTTGTCCAACGCGTCGGACATGGTGCAATGGTTGCGGTTCCAGCTCAGCGGCGGCGTCGCCAATGGCCGCCGGCTGCTGGACGAAAAGACATTGTTCGAAACCCGCGAACCGCAGATGCTGATTCGCCGCGAGGGTCCGGTTGAGGCCTTCTATCCGGACACGCGTTCCCTGGCATACGCGATGGGGTGGGTGGTCTCGGAGTATCGCGGCCGCGTGCTCTACGATCACGGCGGCGGGATCGACGGGATGACTGCCCTGGTGGCGCTCATTCCGGAGGCCGACATCGGCGTTGCGCTGCTGACGAATCTACAGACTGCGACACCGCCTTACTGGTTGCTCTATCCGATCATCGACCTGTTGCTCGGGGAGGCGCCCGTGGACCGCGGCGAAGGGTTCGGGCGGATCGAGCAAGCCGTTCGGTCAAGCGTCGAATCCGGGCCGCCCCGGATCGAAGGGACCCGGCCGTCGACCGACCTCGGGGCCTACGTCGGGCGATTCTCCAATCCCGCGCTGGGTGGGGCGTCGGTTATCGATGACGGCAACGGACCGGTTTTCCGCTTCGGTCGGTTCATCGCCCCCCTGGAGCATTGGCATTTCAACACGTTCCGACTGGACTGGACCGACCGGGCATGGAAGGCGGCGGCAGGTCCGGGGTGGCTAACGTTCGGCATGAACGTGCGAGGCGAAATCGACGGCTTCGACCTGGTTCCTTATCCCGGAGAATCGTGGCGGTTCACCCGTGATGATGCCGGCGCGGACGAGAACCGTTAGCGGAACGCACGACCCCATCCACCGGATTGGTCCCGCACTCGCGGCACGTCCTCGCGCTCGCCGTTTGTGCGCACGAGCCGCCGCGGGGGGGCGGACGACCCCGGCGCCGCAGATACGGGGCTGCTCGACGCATTCGCAATTTACACGCCGCGACGGCCCCGACTTCGAGCGGATCATCGCGTCGCCGGTCACCGAGAGCTCCACCTGGGTGGACGCCAGCCTCCGCCACAACCGCTCCTACCGCTACCGAGTCCTCGCCGCGATCGACGACGAGGAGATCGCCTTGGCCGATGCCGCCGGAAACGGGCTATCCGGCAACCCGGCCGGGATTTGCCCGATGACGCGCCGTCGCACTGTTCCCTGCCCGACTTTAGGTTTGCCCGGTCGCCCAGTCTTTCCTTTCTCTCCGCACCTACCGCCGGATAGAATTCGGATTCGGGCGGATTCGGCGGGCCGTCCCGTCAGATACCCCGAACGCGGCGGGGCGGCCCGTCCGCCGCTCGGATCGCCGAACGGACCTTGGCACCTCGGACCGGGATGAACTTCAGCGAACTGTAAGTCCGGGCTCGGTTCGAGGCGTTGAGACCATCCTGCTCCGCCGGGAGCGCTCGGAGGCCGCTCTTTTTGTGTTGGCGTGATCCCTCCGCCGACGCACAATAGGGTCATGGAAGACGAAAACCGGACGCCCGAAGAGTCCTCTCCCGAACCGGCCGCTTCCGAAAGCGCGGGCCGATCTCGATGGGGCGAGATTCTTTGGGGGGACCCGCGGCGAAACTGGCGGGTGGCCTGGCTGGCGCCCCTGATGCTGTTCATCTTCACCGGACAGGGCGAGCCGCCGACCGTTCCCCCCGCCCGGGCCGTGGTCGCCCTGCCCAACGAAGAGGGAACGGTCACCGTCTCCTGGCGACTGCTCGCCTCCGATCCGGAGAACGTCGCCTTCCAAGTTCACCGCCGCGACGTCTACGCCGGGCCCGACTACGAGCGGATCACCGAGTCGCCCGTCGCCGAGAGCACCACCTGGGTCGACGCCGGAGTCCGCCACGGCCGTTCCTACCGCTACCGGGTCCACGCCTCGATCGACGACGGGGAGGCGATCGCCTCCGCCGACACCGCCTACGTCACCTCGACCGACTGGCACCGGCCCTACGTCTCCATCGCCCTGGACGGCCCCCACGCCGCCCGCGCCGTCGGGATCGGGGACCTCGACGGGGACGGCGTCCTCGACTACGTCGTCAAGCAACCCGACTTCAACACCGACCCCTACCACCGCGAGCGTTACTGGCGCCGCTCGCCGCAGCCCTACAAGCTGGAGGCCTACAACGGGGCCACCGGACGGCTGATGTGGCGCCACGACATGGGCTGGGCCGTCGAGACGGGGACATGGTACTCGCCCTTCGTCGTCTACGATCTGGACGGGGACGGCTACGCCGAGGTCTACGCCAAGGCGGGCGAGGGCGATCCGCGGGAGATCGACGGCCGGGTCATCGAAGGCCCCGAATACCTGGTTAAGATCGACGGAAGGACCGGGGTGGTCGTCGCCCGAAGGGAGTGGCACTCGAGGGAGGGCTGGAGCGAGTACAACCGCTCCCAGCGCCACATGCTGGCGGTGGCGTATCTGGACGGGGAGAACCCGTCGCTGATCGTGCAGCGGGGCACCTACGATCTGATCAAGACGGCGGCGCTGGACCGGAACCTGGAGACGATCTGGAGCCGGGAGCTGCGCAATCCCCACGACCTGCCCGGGCCGGGGACGCACGGGCTGATCGCGGCGGACGTCGACGGGGACGGCCGCGACGAGCTGATCCTGGGGGCGACGGCGCTGGACGACGACGGAAGCGTCCTGTGGGAGTCGGGCCTGGGGCATCCGGACGTCTGCCACGTGGCCGACATCGATCCGGACAATCCCGGGCTGGAGGTGTTTCTCGGGATCGAGCCCCGCCGGGACAGCAGCGGCGTGGCGCTCTTGTCGGCGCGGGACGGGCGGATTCTGTGGCGCTACGACGGCCCGACGCGGCACGTCCACGGGAAGGGGATGATCGGCGACATCGACCCGACCCGTCCCGGAATGGAGTGCTACGCCGGGGAACAGGACGGCAGCCAATTCTGGCTCTACGCGGCGGCCGGCACGCGGCTTTCGGACCAATCCTTCGGGACGCTCTCCCCCTTCGCCGTCTGGTGGGACGACGACCCGCAAAAGGAGATCCTGGTCGACGGGCGGCTCTTCAAGTACCCGGGCCAGACGGGCCCCGACCCGGACGGGACGGGAGCTCACCCGGACTCGACAGGCGCACATCCGGAGGAGACGGGCTCGCGCGCGGACGGGACGGGAGCACCTCCGGAGGGAATTGGAGAACACCCGGACGAGACGATCCAGCGGATCGAGGGCCGGGTCCTGGCGATCGTCGACTGCGTCGGCGACTGGCGGGAGGAGATCGTCACGAGCCTCCCCGGCGAGCTTCGGATCTACACCTCGACGCGCCCGTCGGCCTGGCGCCGCCCCTGGCTGATGGAGGACCGCCAATACCGCCTCGGCGTCGCCGCCGGCTCGATGGGCTACTACCGCGAACCTCAATTGAGCAGCGGGCTCCAGCCTTGAGGGGAACGTCTTCTGCGGACTGCATGGGTGAGTCTGTACTCTCCTGGGCTGCCGCAGTCCTACGGAACCGACGCGTTCCCGGCAAGCGCCAGAGGGGCAGCGCTCTGAAGACGAGACCGTTCGGGACCAGCCACAACGCGGGCCGAACCTCCTCCGACAACCGCTACTCCCTTTCCCCAACCTCTCTTGCTTGACACCTTTTTTCAGCCTAGCTATGATTTCTAATCGATAAAACCTAGCAACTTACTAGAGTTTCGAAATCCAATCGCCAGGCCCAGGCTGATGCTGCTCGGTGGCATCTGACTGGCGCCTGTCGAACAAGGATACTGAAGGATGCCAGGCCCTGATTAGGGCCTTGTCGTTCTAGGCTGGAGCGGTCCGCAACGCGAAGCGATGAAATCGGAAATCGAGGTCAATTTCGACGGTAGGGGCCCGCTCCAATCTGTGGTTCGGGCACCGAGAAATGAATCGATCCTGGTCCATTCGTCCCGTCCTGTTGTGTCTCTTAGCCAACAGGCACGAAGACCTCGCCCTATACCCGGGTCAGGGTGCGACAACGGCTTCGCCCTAGCCCCGGGCGCCGTTTACGGCGCCAACATCCTACGCGACAGCGCAAACCGGTAACGAAAGATATTCGCCGTCCGTATACGGCGCTACTAATAGCACAGGAAGAAATACGGAGGCTCGCGGAATGATTGCAGGTATCGAGAGCCCGTGACTGCAGGAGGGGCAAACGGTGGGTGAAAGTGGCTGACGCGGACTATAACTGGCCGCTAATCGTTGGCGTACTCATCGCGGTCGGACTTTACTGGGCGTACTGTATCTACTGGAGTATCCTGGGATACAAGCAGGCCCGCACCCTTTCCAGTTGGAGTATTTCGGGGCGGACCCTGCCTCCGTGGCTCTTCATGCTTGCAGCGTCCGTCACCTCATTCAGTGCATGGACCTACATGGGCCATCCCGGGACGGTCTATTCCGGTGGGATCGCCTACGCCTTTGCAGGCCTGTACGCGATCACGATTCCGTTCACTGGCGCACTGTTCCTCAAGCGGCAGTGGATGCTCGGCCGGAGGTACGGATTCGTTACGCCGCCCGAACAGTACCGCACCATCTTCGATTCCTACTTCCTAGGGATCCTGATTATTATCGTTTCGTTCCTCTACAGCACGTTCTATGTGGCTGTACAGCTCATTGGATCGGGCTTGCTGTTTACGCTGGTAACCGGCGGCTTCTTCCCGTTCTTCGTGGGGAGCCTTGCACTCGCGGTGATCATGCTCATCTACGTGGGTGCCGGCGGGCTCAAGACCATCGCCTGGGTGGACGCGCTGCAGTACTTCCTCGTGTTCGGTGGAATCACGATGATCGGAGTTTCCGTACTCTACGGCTTCGGCGGGTGGGGCCCATTCTTGGAGAGGGTCTATACCCTGCATCCCTACTACACCCATTCGCATGGGTGGATTCACTGGAGCTGGAACTGGGTCAAGGATGTTGAAGGTATAGGACCCATGGCGCAGTGGACCGGGTTAATGATGCTTACCTACATGTTCGCCCTCGCAGGAATTCAGGCTTCCCCTGCTTTCACCATGTGGGCCTACAGCATGAGGCATGCGCGACTGCTTGCCTGGCAGGTGACTGTTGGCATAGGGGTGGTCGTGACGGCAACGCTGGTCATGTGGTCGGTCGTCCAAGGCCTCGGGGCCCAGATTCACGCCCATGAAGATCCCGGCACTTGGGGTAGCGCTGCGCTGGTTGAGTTCATCAGGGCGGCCGGCGCGCTCGGTGCCGGCTCCGACGGCGTGGTCCCGAGGCTGATGATGAAATACCTGCCGCTGGTGCTGATTCCGGTTGCTGCCATCGGTCTACTGGCTGCGGCGCAGTCCACGTCGGGGCCGTATGTGTCCTCGTTCGCTGCGATCGCAACGCGGAACGTCATCGGTGAGGGCCTGCTGTACCGGGCGAAGCGCAAGGCCCAAATGGCGGAAACGGCTGGCGGCGGCTCGCAGGGGAATGATGAGCCGCAGAAGATCGCCGAAGTATTCCCCGAGCGATGGCAGGTGCACTGGTCGCGTATATTCTGTGTCGTCCTGCTTTCCTGTGCATTGTACACCGCCTTCGCCCAGCGGGATCTCATGGTGATGCTCGGTGGTCTGGCTGTGTCCTTTGGCTTCCAGCTCTACCCGGCGCTGATTGTGACTTGCTACGGCTTCCGTGGCTGGCCGATGCGGTGGACGCCCCAGGGCATCACTACGGGCCTGCTCATGGGTATCCTGTTCGTCACTCTAACGTACTATTTTGAAGACTACCGCTATCCGCTGAGCCTCCACTCGGCTGGTTGGGGGATCATTTTCAACCTTCTTACCATCTGCCTAGTTTCGCTCGTCACCAAGCCGAGTGAGAAACACCGGGAATGGATGCGACAACTGGATGAGTTCTACCGTAAGCACGATCCGGCGTTCTACGAGCCAAAGGCCAAAAAGTGGCGTGCCTTTCTCTGGTTTTACATCCCGTTCTGGTGGATCATGTTCGTCGGTCCGGGTATCGAATTGGGCAATTATCTTGATGGGATTTTCTTCGGCCTGCCGGGAATCTGGACTTGGCTGATACTTGGTGGCGCAACCGGCGTCTTCCTGCTCTGGTCGATGTGCTGGCCAGCCCAGATGGCAACGGAACCGCGTCTTACCCCGCAGCCTAGGGACGAAACTGCCATGTCATCAATCGATCACATGCGTGATTAGCGCATGGGAGGTACAAGTGAATGCAGGAATAAGCACCACATTAGTGGTAATTGCATGGGCATTGCCGATAGCAGTTGCTCTTATATATATGGCTATATATTACAGATCGCCGCCAGAAGCAGAGCTGCTGAAATGGGATCAGGTGCGGCCAGACGAGAAGCCACCAACGCCTGAGCAGTTGGCAAAGAGTCGTCAGAGTGTAGCGGGAGAAGTGCCAGAAGAGGTGGGCCACTGACCGGCAAATCCCCGGTGGCGGCGCCACCGGGGATTTGCCTCTTCAGACTCCCGGGAGGAGCATAGAGTTGTGACAGCACAGTACGCTCGAATCATCGTTGCGGTTGACGGCTCCGAGGGTGCGGGACGCGCCGCCGCCGCGGCCGCGGGCGTGGCAAAGCAGATGAATTGCCCCCTGACCCTGTTGTACGTCTTCACAGCGCGCGAGCCGGAGGAGTTCAAAAGTCTGGACAACGTGTCGGGGGCATTGCTGGATCCGGCGAAACTCAGTCCGGAGGCCATGGAAACGGCGAAGCGGGAAGCTGGCAAGAAGGCCTTCGCGGCAGTGTAAGCGACAAGCTGGTTCGCCAAGCCAAGGTGCCGGTGATGGTCGTGTAGTAGTACGCGACGGGGCCCCGGCAGGCGCATTCATTGTTTCTTGGGCCGTTACGCCGCTGGCACAACAAACCGGCGATCCTACAGGTGATTCATCGACGCTGCATGATCACAGACCTGAACGATGTCCGTGGGTGTATCGCCGTCCATCACGCTAGGCGGAACAACGGCATTCAGGGCGTGGGCACAGGGAACGGACCTCGACAGGCTGCTTGCGAAATGCGGACGCCGAATGACCAATAGCGATAACAAGCATGGCAAGCCTGATAGCGATGAGCACTCTTCACAAGCAGATCCCGGAAGGCGTCCCAGCGGAAATTACTTCAGCACTTGAACCCGCCGAATCGGTAGAGGCGGCATTCAGGATGGGTGGAGGGCTGGAGATCTACGCGACCCGTCGCCGTTTCTTCGGGAAGAAGGGGGATCGAGTCGTTGACATCCGCTACAAGAAGGTTATAGAGGCGAAGCGCCGGACATCCTACTGGAAAACGTGGGGTGGGATGACGCGGATTACCCTTGGTACCATTTTCGTGGCAACGGGAGTCCTCACGGGTGTCGAATCACCGATGGCGGCGTCAATCAGCCTCGCACTCTTCATGACCGGTAGCACTTTCATTCTGCTCGGGATCTTGAAGAGGGATGACTGGGTGGAGCTGACGATAGCACACACAGAGCCCCCGCCCTCGTTCTGGTACATCATTGTCTTCCTGCCGTTCTGGCTCTTGCTCCGGTCTAGGAAGCGATACAGGGTGCCGGGAAGCCGGCAGGCGATCGATGCATTTTACCAATACCTGCTTACGCGGCTGCTTTCTCCTTGACTCACTCAGAGCGCCTCGGCGTGGAGACGGGGTCGATAGGTAGTCTCCCCAAGGCCCAGCTGAGCTGGTTCTGGAACCATGAGACAACCAAGTCGCTTTGGGCGCCATCCGCGAGAATCGGGAGGGAGAGGCCCGCTCACCTTACTCACGAGTTACCGGAGATACGTTCCTAGCTATCATGTAAATCACCGCCGCCGTAACCAAAACAACAATCAGCGTCCCCGCGTTGACCAGACCCTTCTGCGCATGCCAGACAATCGCATAACCAACAGCTCCAGGCACTAAAGCATAGTAAACAAAGGGAATCAGTGTCTTACGAATAATCACTCCCTCTTTTCCGAGGAGCCCGACAACAGCGGACGCGGCGACGACATTATGGACACAGA